>NZ_JBCOMJ010000001.1:0-257424 GCF_040924225.1 Ruminococcus sp. RTP21484sp1_RTP21277st1_D2_RTP21277_210401
CCTGTGCAGCCTTCTCAATCAGTTCGATCAGCTGTCTTCTTCGGATCACATAAATACCTGTAGAAATAGTATTATATGGGGAAACCATTGGCTTCTCCTCAAATTCCTCAATCCTGCAGTCCTCATTCATGCGAAGGACACCGAAACGCTCAACCTCGGAAGGATCCGGACATGTAGTGCATACAACGGTAATGTCAGCGCGTTTCGCAATGTGATATTCCAGAACCTTGTTATAGTCCATCTTGTACACGCAGTCACCGGATGCGATGACAACATATGGCTCATGACTGTTCTTCAGGAAATTGAGATTCTGATAAATAGCATCTGCAGTTCCCTGATACCAGAAACCGTTTTCTTTGGTGATAGTAGGAGTAAATACGAAAAGACCGCCCTGCTTTCTTCCGAAATCCCACCATTTGGAGGAGCTTAAATGCTCATTCAGGGAACGTGCATTGTACTGAGTCAGTACAGCTACTTTCTGAATGCGGGAGTTCGCCATATTACTCAGGGCAAAATCTATGCTTCTGTAGCTTCCGGCAATAGGCATTGCTGCAATTGCCCTTTTGTCTGATAATTCTCTCATGCGGTTATTGTTACCGCCGGCTAAAATAATTCCGATTGCTCTCATGCTTTGTCACCGTCCTTTGTTGCAATTACCTGTCCGCTTTCCAGAATGCCATCCGGATAATCTGCCTGGGTGGTCACACCGGAAATCGCCGTGTTCTTTCCAATCTTAACATTATCCGGAATCACGGAGCCTTCTCCTATGGTCGCAATGCCAAATGCATATACCGCAGGTTTCTTTATATTAGGTGCTTCCTCGCCGCAGCCAAGAACCACATCATTTCCTATGGTTACGTCCTCTGCCACAATTGCCTTTTCCATGTTTACATTCTCACCGATGGTTGTATTCCGCATGATAATGGAATCCCGGATCACACTGCCCTTTCCGATCACAACATTCGATCCGATTACAGAATTATGTACTTCGCCATAGATTTCAGAGCCTTCACCGATAAGACATCTGTCCAGAACGGCCTCTTCTGAAATATACTGCGGCTGGATGATATCCCCCTTGGTGTAAATCTTCCAGAATTCCTCATAAAGATTAAACTCAGGAATAATATCAATCAGTTCCATATTTGCTTCCCAGTAGGAACCAAGAGTTCCAACATCTTTCCAGTAGCCATTGTATTCATAGGCGAAAAGGCGCTGTCCTTTATCCTTGCAATATGGAAGAATATGTTTACCAAAGTCACAACTCTGCTGATCCTTCAGTGCGTAAAGCGCTTCCTTCAGAACCGGCCAGCTGAAAATATAAATTCCCATAGATGCCAGATTGCTGCTTGGATGCTCTGGTTTCTCCTCAAATTCAGTTACACGGAAAGTCTCATCCGTTACCATGATGCCGAAACGGCTGGCTTCCTCAATAGGTACAGGCATACAGGCAATGGTCACATCCGCCTTATTTGCCTTGTGGAAGTCGAGCATAACCTCGTAATCCATCTTATATATATGATCTCCTGAAAGGATAAGCACATAATCGGGATTGTACTGCTCCATATACGCCATATTCTGGAAAATGGCATTGGCTGTTCCTGTGTACCACTCGCTGTTTGTGCTCTTCTCATAAGGTGGAAGTACGGTTACACCGCCTTCAGTTCTGTCCAGGTCCCACGGAACACCGATACCGATATGGGTATTCAGTCTCAGAGGCTGATACTGTGTCAGGACTCCAACTGTATCAATTCCTGAATTAATACAGTTACTTAACGGAAAATCAATGATACGGTACTTACCTCCAAAAGCTACTGCTGGTTTGGCCACTTTTTCTGTCAGTACCCCAAGTCTGCTGCCTTGGCCGCCGGCTAAGAGCATGGCAATCATTTCTTTTTTAATCATGCTATCACCTCTTGTTGTAGTTATGATTTATCATTATACCATACTTCCCATATTTAATAAACATATTTTACAATTTATTTGTTGATATTTTACTTTTTTTATCGTTATTGTACATGTTTTTTCGACACAACCGAATCTCTGATTGTTTTTTTTATTCATTTTGTACAGTAGTATTACTGTGTTTTGCGAAGCATACTGCTGTGAAAATCGTGAACAGCGACACTGTAGGAAAGGGAAATTATTGTATTGGTTACCGACTATCCAAAGAAATACTTTGCAATTTTCACAGTTCGGGGTATAATAAATGAAAGTAATTGTAAAAATTCATAACGATTCAGGAGGCTTTTCCTTCAATGAATATTGAATCGCTTCAAAAATGATTAGCATAAGGAGATTAACATGTATCAGATAGACTTCCATAAACCGCTTCATATCCATTTTATCGGTATTGGCGGAATCAGCATGAGCGGACTTGCTGAGATCCTTCTCGGCGAGGATTTCAAGGTTTCCGGCTCTGATTCCAAAGAAAGCCCGCTTACGGATTCCCTTACCAGGAAAGGTGCACGCATCTTTTACGGACAGCGCGCTTCCAATATTACAGACGATGTAGAACTTGTAGTTTACACTGCAGCCATTCATCCGGATAACCCGGAATATGCCAGTGCAGTGGAAAAAGGCATTCCAATGCTGACCAGAGCCCAGCTTCTTGGTCAGATCATGCGCAACTACGATACCCCAATCGCAGTTTCCGGAACCCATGGCAAGACCACCACTACTTCCATGATCTCCCAGATTCTTCTGGAAGCAGATGCGGATCCGACCATCAGTGTTGGCGGCATTCTTCCTTCTATCGGGGGAAATATCCGAGTAGGTCAGTCCGAAACATTTGTCACAGAAGCCTGTGAGTATACCAACAGCTTTTTAAGCTTTTTCCCGAAGATCAGTGTGATCCTGAACATTGATGCTGACCATCTGGACTTTTTTAAGGATATTGATGATATCCGTCATTCCTTCCGCAGATTTGCCCAGCTGCTTCCCGCAGACGGAGCCCTGATCATCAATGCGGATACGCTGCATTATCAGGATATTATCAAAGACCTTTCATGTAAAATTATTACATATGGTCTGGAGCATGAAGCTCAGTATCAGGCCACAGATATCACTTATGACAAATATGGACATGCATCCTTTACCGTTCTGAAGGATGGCAGAAAGGCCGGCAGTTTCTATCTGAAAGTTCCGGGCAGCCACAATGTTTCCAATGCCCTGGCAGCAATTGCTCTGGCTCGGCTTCTTCAGATTCCGAATGATGTCATTGTCAAAGGACTTGGCAGTTTCACAGGAACAGATCGCCGTTTCCAGTATAAAGGCGAAGTAGCAGGCGTTACCATTGTTGATGATTATGCGCATCATCCAACAGAAATCCAAGCTACTTTAAACGCTGCACACAATTATCCACACAAGAAGCTGTGGTGCGTATTCCAGCCTCATACTTACACACGTACCAAGGCTCTTCTTCCGGAATTTGCACAGGCTCTTAAGCTTGCCGATCATGTGGTTCTGGCAGACATTTATGCAGCAAGAGAAACAGATAATCTTGGAATCTCTTCCAAGGATCTGCAGGCACGGATCCAGGAGCTTGGTACTCCATGCGAATATTTCCCAACCTTTGATGAGATTGAGAATTTCCTGCTGAATAATTGTGAAGCCGGAGATCTGTTGATCACAATGGGTGCCGGAGATGTTGTTAAAATCGGAGAACAGTTACTTGGAAAATAATTGATTGCAATTTCAGCGGTTGTCATGTCCTTTTAAGACCTGGCATCCGCTGTTTTTGTTTTACCATTTTTATTGTCTCTGATCTGTTTTTCCTGGCAAAACGTGCATACCTTCTCATATCCACGGTCACAGACTGTTTTTGCCAAAAATAATTATCCACATTGAAAAAAGCTTGGAAATTCAAGAATTTAATAGTTATCCACATTATCCACAGGCTTATGCACATTTTTGCACTGGCCTGCATGTGGATTCTTATGTGTATAAAGTGCTTAACATAATACTACGACATAACTCGACAAAAATCACAGTTTTTCTTTAATTTTCCGCATTTTTCGGGTTTCCCATAAACATTATGTGCAACTTGGTTTCCACATTATCCACATTATCCACATAGTAGTCCACACACATTTTGTAAAAATCCCGGCAAAAAATCTCCTATTCTCATTTAAAAAGGGGTGTGCTATAATGCAAACACAATGAACAGTGATGATTCATATTCCCAGATAAGGAGTGTTTCCATGATCAGGTTACATAGTACAGGGCTTAATGATGCCACCATTTTATCCAATATTTTTATCGACCGTTTTATGCCAAAGGCAAATGGAGAATTTGTAAAAGTCTATATTTATCTGCTCCGTATGCTTGGCCGCCCGGAGGAAGCTTTCGGGCTTTCCCAGATGGCAGATTCCCTGTTCTGTACAGAAGGAGATATCCTCCGTGCGCTGAAATACTGGGAGTCTGAGAAGCTGATTACCCTCTTATACGAGGAAGCTGAATTGACAGGAATTACCTTACAGGCACCGTGGAATGAAGCAGATATGCTGGCTACGGTGACTCCCGCAGGTATCTGTAACGCTGGTTCGCTCGGAGATGTGCCTGATGCTTATCACATTTCTGCCCCAGAACCCACAGCCGGCATTCCCAGTGTCCCCACTGATAAACCGTTGCAGACTGATCAGGTCTCCCGCCGCAGCACCGATCTGCCTGTCCCCCCTTCTTTCTCCAAACCACTTTCCGAAACGAAAGCGCTTACCCCGGATCGGGTGAAGGAGCTGAAACAGAATGAAGATATTATCCAGCTTCTTTACATTGCCGAGCAATACCTCGGCAAAACGCTCACCCCCACAGAGACACGCAAAATCCTGTTTTTCTACGACGAGCTGCACATGTCTGTAGATTTGATCGATTATCTGATCGAATACTGTGTAGGACGTGACCACCGCAGCATCCGTTATATCGAGACGGTTGCCATGGCATGGAAGGAGGAAGGAATTACCACAGTTGAAATGGCAAAGGATTCCACCTCCCGCTACAGCAAAGAATATTTTTCTGTTCTGAAAGCGATGGGAATTGCCAACCGCAATCCTTCAGACGCGGAAATTTCGCTGATCAATACCTGGACCAGGGACTATGGTTTTGCCATGGAATTGATTCAGGAAGCCTGCTCACGGACAATTCTGCAGACTGGACAGCCAAGTTTTCCATATGCAGACAAAATTCTGCAGCGCTGGAAGGATAAAAACATCCGAACTTTAGGGGATGTCCGTCTTCAGGATGCCCAGCACCAGAAGCGCAAGCTGGAAAAAGCAGTGTCGAAGGCAGACAAGCCGAAATCCGCAGCCCCAAACCGCTTTAACAATTTCCATCAGCGTGACTACGATTTTGCTGAATATGAGAAGAAACTGCTTAACAAACCAAATTAAATCCTGGAAACAGATTTTTCTTTAAAACACATACGAACGTCTTATAACCTGGAAGGAGAATTTACATGCCCTTACAGAATTACCAATACGATACTATAATGCGGGAATACAACCGTCGCCAGGCCAGGAACCGCCGCATACAGGAAGAGCATCTTGCTGAAGCCTATGAGAAAATTCCCCGTCTGCGTGAAATCGACGAGGAAGTAGCTACTTTAAGTGCCAGGAAGGCCCGGGCCCTGATCAGCCGCCAGGAAGTCGGCATTGAAGATCTTCGCAATGATATTGCCCTGCTTTCCCAGGAACGCACTGCATTACTGCTTTCTTCCGGCTATCCTGCTGATTATTTGGAGATGAGCTACACCTGCCCTCTTTGCCAGGATACTGGCTATATCGGCAGCCAGAAATGCTCCTGTTTCAAGAAGGCAGAGATCGAACTTCTGTATACACAGTCAAATTTAAAAGAAATTCTTGAAAAAGAGAACTTTGACCACTTTTCTTTTGACTTTTATTCTGATACAATAACAAATGATTCAACGGGACTCACCGAACGTGAGACTGCACGTCGCGCGTATAAGATGGCGAAGGAATTTGTCGCTGACTTTGATAATTCTTTCCAGAACCTGTTTTTCTACGGCGACACAGGTGTGGGCAAGACCTTTCTTTCCCACTGCATCGCTCACGATCTTCTGGACAGTGCACACTGTGTACTTTATTTTTCTTCATTCGAGCTTTTTGATTTTCTTGCAGGCTCTGCTTTTTCCAGAGGCAGCGACGCTCCCGATGATGAACCGATTTTTGACTGTGACCTGCTGATTATTGATGACCTGGGTACAGAGCTTACCAACAGCTTTGTATCTTCACAGCTTTTCCTGTGCATCAATGAGCGGATCATGCGCAAGAAATCTACGATTATTTCCACAAACCTGAAGCTGGAAGATTTCTCAGCAACTTATTCTGAGAGAACCTTTTCCCGCATCGCCAGCAACTATCAGATGACCAAGCTTGTGGGAAAAGATATCCGCATTCAGAAAATTTTTTTAGGAGGAAAGTAAAGAATGGCACAAGAAGAATTGACTACACTTCCCGTTGGAAGACTGGGATTAGTTCCTTTGGAAAGCTGCAGGAGCCTTGGACAGAAAGTCGACGAATGGCTCGTTAAGTGGCGTAAGGAGCGTGAGCATTCAGAATCAGATTCTTTCGCCTTTGAAGGATACAAAAGAGATTCCTATACAATCAAAGTTCAGAACCCTCGTTTCGGTTCCGGAGAAGGTAAATGTGTGATCACCGAGTCCGTGCGAGGAGATGATGTTTATATTCTTGTAGATGTATGTAACTACAACATCTCATATCCAATTGGCAAATACACCAACCTGATGTCCCCAGATGATCATTATCAGGATCTGAAGCGTGTAATTGCAGCTATTGGAGGAAAGGCCCGCCGCGTGAATGTAATCATGCCATACCTTTATGAGGGTCGTCAGAGCAAGCGTATTGGAAGAGAGTCTCTTGACTGTGCTACTTCCCTTCATGAACTGATAAATATGGGAGTTGAAAATATTATCACTTTCGACGCACATGACCCACAGATTCAGAATGCCACCCCACTTCATGGATTTGAGACTGTTCAGCCTTCTTATCAGTTTATCAAGGCTCTTCTGAACCATGAACAGGGACTTCATATTGACAATGAGCATTTTATGATCATCAGCCCGGATGAGGGCAGCATGAGCCGTGCGATCTATCTTGCAAACATCCTGGGTGTTGATATGGGCATGTATTACAAACGCCTTGACTACTCCAAGAATATAGGAGGAAGACATCCGATTGCAGCCTATGAGTTCCTTGGTCCAAATGTAGCAGGCAAGGATATGATCCTGATTGATGACATGATCTCTTCTGGTGACACTATCCTGAAGATTGCTTCTCTTCTTAAGGACAGGGGTGCCGGCAGAATTTACCTTTGCTCCACGTTCGGTCTGTTTACAGACAACCTTAAGAAATTCGATGAAGCACATGCTGCTGGTGTATTTGACAAGCTTCTCACTACCAATATGGTATATCAGTCTGAGGAACTTCTTGCAAAACCATATTACATTTCCTGTGATATGAGCAAATACATTGCACTGATCATTGATACACTGAATCATGATATGTCTGTAAGCCATCTGCTGAATCCAGTTGACAGGATTAAACGCTGTGTAAACAAATATATGGCACAGTATGAGAAATAAATAAAATAATTTGAGGCTGACCCTTCCAGGTGTCAGCCTCTTGTTTTGTTATCATTTATTTGTAACTGTTCAGTACTTTCACAGTTACATGCTTCGCGATCACTTAACATTCACTGTAACAGTTTTCTAAAAAATGTCAGCCATATCCTTATTATTGGTAAAAAGCAGCACCTGTCTGGGCTGTTTTTTCAGCCACCTGAAAACTGCCATAAGCTTATCCTGATTCTTCCCATGGAAAATATCATCCAAAATAACTGGAAAAACAGTTTCATTCGTGAACAACTCAGCAGCAGCCATCTGAATAGAAAAATACAGCATTTCAAGGTTTTCCTTTTCCAGATTTTCTGCCAAAACAGTTCCCTCTTCCAGACACAGTTCCAAACTCTGTCCCTCATCTCCATAGAACTCTATATATTTTCCATCTGTAAGTTCCCTGAAAATTTGGGATGCTCGTATCCGAATCTTTCTGCCTTTCTCAAGATAAATACTGCGTGACAGCTCTTTAATGGTATCCATAGCCAGGTTCAAGGACTGTGTTTCCAGATCTTCAGAAGTAGGAAGTGACATTTCCAGCTCAAATTCCTGATATTCGCTCTGCAAATTCGTAAAAGCAGTCAGTTTCTCACCGTAAATTCCATCAATATCTTCTTTACTGGATTTCAGCTTTTCCTGCTGTGACTGCAAATACACTTTTTTCTTCTTTAGCTTTACAAACTCCATATGCAGCTTTCTTCGTGCAGTAAGTGTATAAACCATTGCCACAACAGCAGCAATGATGCATACATCCATTCCTATTTTAGACATCTCATCAGTTAACTGAAATCTTCCAACAATACCAATAATTCCCACAATAACGGCCAGAATACCTGCTATCACCATTCCCAGATTCTTTTTCTCTATAGTCTGCAGCTGTTCTTCAATCACAGTGGCTTCTTCTTTCCCTGCTGCCGAATAGATTTTTGCCTGCGCCTGAACCACCTGCCCCTTCTGGTCCCGAAGTCCATCCAGGTCATTCTGCAGACTTTCCAGTTTCTCGCTCAGTTTTTCCTGTTCTCTCTGAACTGCTTTCCTGCCACGTTCTTTCTGGGTGAGATATCCCTTGCGCCACATCTTCAGCATCTGCTCCGTTCTTCCAAGATCCACCAGACCATCTCCGCTTTTGCTGAGAACAGCCAGTTTATTCTGTAGTTCCTTTGCCATTTCCCTGGAAGAACTACCGCTAAGTGATTCTACCATAACAGTATTGTCGAACAGGTTCTCACTAAATCCCCCAAGGATCCTCTCGAGGGCTCCATTTTCCCCATTTAAAATTTCTCTGGTATCTTCACAGAACAGCTCACAATTATGGATTCCTGCCCCTGTTTCCCGCGTCAGGCGGTAATCTTTTCCATTGTGCTGAAACCATATAGTTCCACCATATTTTTCCCGGGAAGCTTCAGTTCCTGCTTTTTCATAAATTCCATTCTTTTCCTGCATTTCCTCAGGCACTCCAAAGAACATGCTCTTCACAAAGATAAACACAATGTTCATTTCTGTTTCTTTTAGTCCATAGAGCACATTTACTCCAGAGGTCAGTTCTATGTCTTTTTCCCGAAGCCCACCAAAATTATTTATTAATATGCGTTTAAAAATCATATAACCTTATTCCCTCGCACATACATCTCAATTTTACACTGCAATACATATTTTCTGTTACTATCTGCTTTGTGTCAGCTGGAATGTCTTGTCTCCAACAGTGCCTGCAAACCATAGTACAGGGCCTTATCTTCCACTGTATTTCTGTTTTTTTCCATAAAAAAGCAGATATAATCCCCTATCAAAGTTCCGGCATATTTTTTTTGCAGTTCTTCCAGATCATAAGCAGGTCTGGTCTCATCCAGTACTTCTGTAATATTTCCAAAGGATTTCAGTTTTTCCGGAATCAGAAAAAGCTCTGGTTTTCTTTTCCCTTGAAGAATTACACGATATATATTCAGTCCGCCTTTTTTAAATATCTCATCCTTCAAAGCTTCTTCAATAGATAGCTGGGTGCTTTCTTCATTTACATTGAGAAGAAGCTGACTATAGGTTCGAATAGAAAACGGCACAAATCTGGTTTTCACTTTTCCATTTTCAATCCTTCCCTCAATGTAGCCATGTGCTCCCAGATCATTGCTTTCAATTGGCTCAAGAGCTCCGCTGTAAGCAGCCACATCTCTTATTACGTTCTGGGGAGTATGGAAATGACCCAATGCAATATAATCAAAACCTGCTCCTGCAAGCGCAGCTGTATTTAATGGGCAATGGCTTTCATCACCGCCATGAGCTATAAGAATATGCACTCCATTATTTTTCACAGGGCGTACGCCATCATACAAGGGCTGTCTGATCTGTGAATGTTCATAGCTCATTCCATAAACATATACCTCGAATTGCGTATCTTTCACACAGGTTACCTTCTCTTCTGGAAAAAAAGTCACATTCGGTGCCCAGGTGAAAGTTCTGTAAAAAGAATTTTCTTTCAGATAATCCCTTTCTCCTGCCATTAAATATACCCTTGTTTCCGGTATTCCGGAAAATAACTCGTTTACTTCTTTCAATTCATATGGAAGTGGCTGACGATGGAACAAATCTCCGGCTATAAATAACAAATCCACCGGATTTTCGCGGATACCCGCAATAACCCGGCGGAATGTTTCCCAGATTTCATTCTCCCGCTTGTCACTCCATGGGCAGCCTCTGTCGGGCACTGCACCAAGATGTACATCTGCAAGATGAATAAATCTCATTCTTTTACCTCGTTTTATAAATCGCAGTTGTTAACTGTTCTCGGGAATGGAATTACGTCACGGATATTGCCCATTCCTGTGAGATACATTACACAGCGCTCAAATCCAAGACCAAATCCTGAATGACGTGTAGAACCATATTTACGCAAATCAAGATAGAAGTCATAGTCTTCTTCCTTCAGCCCAAGCTCTTCCATACGAGCTTTCAACTTACCATAGTCATCCTCTCTCTGGCTTCCACCGATAATCTCACCAATTCCAGGAACCAGGCAGTCCATAGCTGCAACAGTCTTGCCATCCTCGTTTGCTTTCATATAGAATGCTTTAATTTCCTTTGGATAGTCTGTAACAAAAATAGGTTTCTTAAAAATCTGTTCTGTCAGATAACGCTCATGTTCTGTCTGCAGATCACATCCCCAGGATACTTTATAATCAAACTTGTCATTATTCTTCTCGAGAAGCTCAATTGCTTCTGTATAAGTAACACGACCGAACTCAGAGCTTGCCACATGGTTCAATCTGTCAAGAAGTCCTTTGTCCACAAAAGAATTGAAGAAGTTCATTTCCTCCGGAGCATTCTCAAGAACATATCCAATCACATATTTCAGCATCGCTTCTGCAAGATTCATGTTGTCTTCAAGATCAGCAAATGCACACTCAGGCTCGATCATCCAGAACTCAGCTGCATGACGTGTGGTGTTGGAGTTCTCGGCACGGAAAGTTGGTCCAAATGTATATACATTACGGAATGCCTGTGCAAATGTCTCACAGTTCAACTGACCGCTTACAGTCAGGTTTGTCTCTTTCCCAAAGAAATCCTGAGAGTAATCAATATTTCCCTTATCATCTGTAGGAATATTATTCAGATCCATGGTTGTAACCTGGAACATCTCACCTGCACCCTCGCAGTCACTTCCTGTGATCAGCGGAGTGTGTACATAAACAAAACCTCTCTCCTGAAAGAATTTGTGTATTGCATATGCACAGAGGGAACGTACACGGAAAACAGCCTGGAAGGTATTTGTTCTGGAACGAAGATGTGTGATCGTTCTTAAATACTCAAGACTGTGGCGTTTCTTCTGAAGCGGATAATCTGGTGCAGATGTTCCCTCTACAGAAATCTCTGCAGCCTGGATCTCAAATGGCTGTTTCGCCTGTGGAGTCGCTACCAGAGTTCCCTTTACAATAATCGCTGCGCCTACATTCAGTTTGGAAATCTCAGCAAAATTGTCCATTGTATCATGGTAAACGATCTGAAGGGTCTCAAAATATGTTCCATCATGGAGAACAACAAATCCAAAGGTCTTGGAATCACGAACGCTTCGTACCCAGCCGCCTACGGTGATTTCCTGATCCAGGTATTTATCCCGTTCTCTGTAAATCTCTTTTACTGTTGTAAGTTTCATAATTAGTTCCTCTTTCTCCTCATTTTTCCAAACACTCATTTCTCTATAGTATAGACTATTCCTCTTATTCGCGCAAGGATATTTTTCCAGGGAATAAAAGAAGATCCTGTCTGTTAAGCTTCGACACTTTTGGACAAAGATCTTCTCTTCTGTAAGTATTTTCCTATTGCAAAGTTGCCTCATTCTCAGTATTTCTCTGAACGTTTAATGCAATATAAGATAATCCAGACAATACTTAAAAATTCGTTTGTAAGTCTTGGTGGTGTAATGAAGTCCATCATCGTCTGGCAGGTCAACTCCAGTTCCACTAATATTGGTACCATATCCATTCTCCATCAGATAAGAATACGTATCAATATATTCGAAAGTGCTGCCAAGAGCACTACCCACAACAGAATTGAATTTGCGGATTACTTCTTCTTTTCGGATTGCATTCTTACCAAGATATTCGATTGTCTTACTGTTTACCGGATTCACCGACATAAAGAACAGCTTGCAGTTCTTTTTCTGTAAGCTCTCAGCAATCTCCTGATAATAAGAAATATAATCATACATATTTCCAGGATCGTTTACTCCCAGATTAAAAATAACCGCAGTCGGTTTCAGAACGGAATAATTCTCTTCTGCAATAGAAAGAACCGTATTCATTCCCTGAGACTTCAGCCATTCAAGGCCCTTTCCCTCTTCGTATACAAAATCAATATCACGCAGCAGATTCGACTCATAATACCCTGAATTTAAATTTTGCAGCGTTCTCTGCATACGATTGGTACGGGAGTCTCCTACAAAAATAATGTGATTGTACCCCCGGCTGCTGCCATTTCCAATCTTCCAGCTGCTTGCGGATTGCAGAAGCTCTGAAAGAGTCAGGTCTTCCTCAGCGGAACGGTTAAACACAACTGCATACAGCTTTATGTTGCTGTTTACTGTAATAGTATCACCAGCTTCATAACGCGGTGCTGTGCTTTTTCCTAACTGGATATCCCATCCCATAAAGGTGTATCCGGATGCATTTCTTACAGACGGCAATGTATAAGAACTTCCAGATGCTACATTCTCTGTCTTGTAAACGGTTCCATCATTCTTGCACAAAGCCACCGTAAATGTTGTATCAGACTCGTAAACAGCATATAATTTTATATTTTTTTTGATTCGAATCTTCTGTCCCTCTGTATACGCCGCTTGGGAAGCATTCTTTTTAGTACTCCATCCAACTGCCTTATAGCCGCTTTTTTGTGGAAGCTCTGGCAAGGTAAGATATCCGTTTTTTGTAACAGCTTTGTTTAGTTTCTTAAATACTGTACTGGTGCTTCCGGTATTATCATAGAAATAAACTTTATATATACCAACTTTTTTACGCACCGCGTACAGATTTATATTCTTTTTCAGACGTATTTTTTTCCCCGCGGCATATACCGCTTTGGTATCGTTTTTCTGAGTGGACCAGCCAAGATTTTTGTATCCGGTAATTGCAGGAACTGCCGGAAGCTTAATTTTTTTCCCGGCACTTACCTTTATACGCAGCTTGGAATAAGATGTTTTTCCACTTTGATTCCAGAATCTGACAACTACGTTCTTAGTGGCCGCCTGTACAGACTGAACACCACTAATCCCAATTTTTCCATCATTTCTAAATGAAACTCCGAACAAAATCAACATTGTGGCCAACAGAACCCGGAAAATCCTATTTTTTCTTTTTGTTTTATTTTTCATAGGCACTCCTCTGCTTTTTAATGTCTCTCCTGCTTTCATCATCTGCACAGAAAATAAATAGTTCTTATTTCATCTTCTGTGCTGTCTTCAGTATAATCAAACGGACACATTCTTTCAACCCCAAAAGATTGTCTTTATGATTTGGTTACAAATTTTCAATAAAACGCATAAATGCAGCTCTGCCCTCTCCTGTACATTTGTAAACACCAGCATCTTCCAGCACGTGAACAAACACATTTCCAACTTCTTTATGAAGAACCTCTTCAATATTGTCTTTATCAAGATGATCGTACTTCGGAAGGAATTCTTTTACCCACTGCGCATGTTTTTCAATCTTCTCATTAGAAGCAACATCCTTGCCATCCAGAATATATTCTTCCAAAAGCTCCAGTTCTTCTTTTAGTCGCGCAGGGAGAACTGCCAAGCCCATAACCTCGATCAGACCGATATTCTCCTTCTTAATATGATGGTACTGTGCATGCGGATGATATACGCCAAGAGGATTTTCTTCTGTGGTAATATTGTTTCGCAGAGTCAGATCCAACTCATACATATCACCTTTTTTACGTGCGATCGGAGTGATCGTATTATGAGGTTCACCATCCGTTTCTGCAAAAATGAATGCAGCCTCATCTGTATAGCCTCTCCAAACCTCCAGCACATGAGTTGCCAGATCAATCAGGCGCTTCTCATCTTTATGACGGATACGAAGTACAGACAGCGGCCATTTTACAATACCAGCCTCCACATCCTCATAGCCCGGAATAGTTACATATTTCTCAATTTCAGCCTTTGCCATAGCAAACGTATAATGGCCGCCCTGGAAATGATCGTGACTGAGAATAGAACCTCCCACAATCGGTAAGTCTGCATTTGACCCCAGAAAATAATGTGGAAACAGCTTCACGAAATCAAACAGCTTGATAAATGTGTTTCTCTCGATTTTCATAGGTGTGTGCTGGAAATTAAATACAATACAATGCTCATTATAATAAACATAAGGAGAGTACTGCATTCCCCACGGACTATCATTGATTGTGATCGGAATGATTCTGTGATTCTCTCTTGCAGGATGATTTGCGCGGCCTGCATATCCCTCATTTTCCGGACAAAGCAGACATTTGGGATAGCTGCTTGATTTGATAAGCTTTGCCGCAGCAATAGCTTTCGGATCTTTCTCTGGCTTAGAAAGGTTGATTGTAATATCAATTGCTCCATAAGGAGAATCCACAGTCCATTTCTGGTCTTTCTTTACACGATAACGACGAATATAATCACTGTCCTGGCTTAATTTATAGAAATAATCTGTTGCTTCTTCCGGAGATTTCTCATATTTTTCCCAGAAAGACTTCTGTACCTGAGCCGGGCGGGGCATAAGACAGTTCATTAATCTTGTATCAAACAGATCTCTGTAAACCACACTGTCCTGAATCAGACCACGTTCTACAGCTTCGTCTAACAGTTCTTTCAGAACTTCTTCCAGATTAATATCAGAATATTCCTCTGCCGGTTCTGTGTATTCATCTTCTTTAAAAACATCAAGAAGAAGATTTGTTGTATAGTTTTTCTCACAGGCAGGAGTCAGCCCTGTCTCAATTCCATACTGTACCAGTTTTTTAATACTTTCGCTTAGCATTTTTCTGTCCTTTCCTGTTGCTTTATTTTTAACAGTCTGTCCTCCACCACAGACAGACTGTTAACCACCACTTTGCTGCATCTTTCACATCTAGCATTTTTTGCATACATGTTCAATATCGGACTGTACTGGCTTTCCCAACAGCCACTTTAAAGCTTCAGTTTCTCAACATAACTTATAAAAATATTGCCGGCCTTTTCAAACAGCTCCGTACTGTCATTCATACCGTAAGGATAAGTTTCCCCTTTCTGCGGATCGTACAGATATGTGTTATATTCATCATATCCAATGATCACAACACTGGTATTATCCTCGGTCTTGGCAATTACCGGACGCTGGGCGCTGACCTCATATAAGACACTGTCTAATGTACAACCAGACAAATCAATGATAGTACCCTCATCCCCAAGAGCCTCCTGCAGTGCTGTAACATCCAGGGATGCACTCTTCATTGCTTCCGGCACATCCTCCAGATTAAGAGTCAGCTTTGTCTTCTTATTTCCACGCTCCCATACATACTGCTGAGCACGATTCAGCACAACACCAGTCTGATCATCTGCTCTTTGAAGCGCAAGTGCAGGATCTGTGAATGTACTGTCCAATCCTCCTTTTGCATAAACATAGTAAATATCTTCCTCAGGAATCTGCGTATCCAGAATAATACGGTCATCACCTATATTTTTCATTTTTGCATAAACGACTAACGGTTCCTGAATTTCAGGCGTTTCAGTGAGAGCCAGTCGTATCTGAGTTCCGGTTCTGGAATTTGTCACAAGTTCCACGGATACAGTATTGGTCGAGGCTTTGGAATTATTCAGAATATTATCCTTGCTTACTGCTTTGTATCCTTTTTTTGTCTTCTTGGACAACTGAAATTCCATCATAGTGTTTCCCATGGTAATATCAGTTACATACAATCCATCCTGATGATATTCTTTTTTCAAAGTTCCATCAAATCCTTCAATACGGACCGTATGAATCCCCGTAGTCTCATGACCATTATCGTCTGCGATCACATCTCCATCAACTACGATTCCATAAACAAGATCTTCATTCATAAATCCATTCAGCACTAAAGACTGTCCTGAAGATGGTGCAAGACTCCTGGTTTCTAATGTTTCAAAATCTATTTCTTTTATATTTCCGGCGCTTTCACCTTCCTGAATGATCCATGCAGCATGTGCACCTGTATCCGAAACAGCAAAGTCATCTATTTTAATTCCTTCCTCAAGAACCTCACTGGTACCATCTGAAATGTTTATCTTATAAAGCTTATTTGCAAATAAAAGATAAAGAGCATTTTCTGTACTGACATAGGATAATGTTCCAAGATCCTCTTTCAGGAATTCGTAGGATTCTGTAGACGGAATAAATACTTTTTCTTCCACCACATTCTGATCATTGCTGTAATGATATACACAAACACCACAGTATCCTTCCCGAACGCCTCTGTTCATATATCCATAAAGAACAAAGTCCACATCTCCGTTATCTTCCACACGGATGATCTTTATATTATGCTGGTATCTGGAATCCCTGAAATCTCCATCCGTTTCTTTGCGAAAACTGAAAATTCTGGAAAATTTTCCATCATCAGGAGAATAAGACCATAAATCCCCTTCCTGAACGAAAGCAAGAACTCCTGCGTTTTCATTCATCATATATTCCACATTTTTGTCTCTGACTCCAAGTAAAAGCCCCTTGTCGGAAATGCTGATGGAGCTTTCCTCAAATACCTGTGATGCACTTCGTTTAAAATCCAGAAGCATGATTCTGGTTTCAGTATAACGCATCCGGTAAAATTCTGTCACATCATAGATTTCCTGGTTTCCATTTTCATCCAGTGCCGCAATCTGATATTCAACAGAAAGACTGGCTGTGGTTTCATTAATATCCTTCACTACAGGAATTCCCTTTCTGTAAATCTGAGGGTTCAGATTGCCCCAGCTGATCTGGGCAAATGTAGAATTGATATTAATGTCTGTATAGTTGGTAGACGTACTGGATGTGTCTGATTCCAGGTAAGCAGTCAGATCCTCGGCGGACGCTTTATCCAGACATTTTTCATAAAAGCTCGCAACAAACTTCACGTACTGAGCAGCATTCACATTGGATCTGGAAACTACTCTTGTATAGTAATAAGCTGTTCCCTTATTTGTCTCAAGAGATAATTGCAAAGAATACTCCTGATTCATCAAAAGATCACTGCTCAGCTTAATTGTTGTTGTCAGATAGCTGTCCTGTTTATCCAGACTTTTAATCTTACGGTTTTCCAGTACCTTACTGCCATCTGAAGTACGTATCTCATAGGAAAGGCTTTTCACCTTTGTATCATAGGCATTTATGACAAAGGACAGTTCCTTGGATGTATCAATAGGCGTCACACTGTCCCTGGTAAAATCAGACTGCATAGGCTGTGCATAACCATACATCCTGTTTGCATAATTTCCATCAAAATCAACCATTACCTCCGGAAAAACCGGATCATTCATATCAGAGCGGTCATCCGTAGTCTCACTATTCAGCAGGAACGAACTTCCTGCCACGCCGAGAACAAAAACAAACAGGAGAATCACTGCTCTGCGTAAAAATTTAATCATTCTTTCTCCTCTTAACTCTCTGATTGTACCTCCCCTTCACGGTACAGAAGTCTTTCCAGTGTAGGATTTATATGCAGTTCCTTCATAAGCTGCACTGTACTCTTCATATCTTTTGGTTTGCCTGTCTTTACAGCACGGATCAGCAAATTCTTGGGTGTATGCTCCATATCAATAAATTCCAGAATCTGAGTTTCGTATCCCATACTTTCCAGCAGATTGGCTCGAATTCCATCTGTCATCAAAGCAGCCATTCTCTCCTTAAGAATGCCATATTTCAGTACAGGCTCCAACACTTCATTTTTTATCTGTCTATTTACCTCATGCTGACAGCAGGGTACAGACAAAATAACTTTCGCTCCCCATTCCACAGCCTTCGCAAGAGCATAATCTGTAGCTGTGTCACAGGCATGCAAGGTTACTACCATATCAACAGAAGAAACACCTTCATAATCAGCAATATCTCCCTGATAAAAATGCAGTTTTTCATATCCATACTTTACTGCAAGATGATTACATTTTTCTATTACATCTGTTTTCAGATCCAGACCAATAATATTTACATCATAACCTTTCAGTTCTCTCAGATAGTAATACATGGCAAATGTAAGATAGGACTTTCCGCATCCAAAATCAAGAATGGTCACTTCCCGCTGTTGATCCAGTCTTGGAAGAATGTCCTGAATAAATTCCAGAAATCGATTGATCTGTCGGAACTTATCGTATTTTTGGGTAATAATCCTGCCTTCCTTATTCATAACACCAAGATCAACAAGAAAGGGGACTGGAATATTTTCCTTAAGTATGTACTGCTTTACACGATTGTGGGCCAATATCTGCGTGCCCTTGCTGAAGGTCTTGTCCTTTCCGAAAGCCAGACCTTTTCCATTTTCGGGATGACGTCTGGTCTTTATGGTCATCTTTCCTTTTTTGCTTACCAGAATAGTTCCATCCAGCGCCATCCCACTTGCCTGAAGCTGAGAAAAATCATGCTGCAGCCCCGCTTTTAAATATGAGATCAGTTCCTCTCTGGAATAATTTTTATGGAGCACCTTCGTCCCTACAGTTTCAGAAGCCTGATAAACCACCTTCCCCCGGATTTCTACCGGGCGTATTTTTACTTTGGATGGTCCGTCCCCTCTGCTGCCGCTTAGGATAGCTTGACACAGCTGTTCATTTATCTGTTCCTCTAAATATTCATCTATTGTTTTCATTTTTATTATAAATATTTTCTTTTATATTCTGTAATCGTTACTGTTCACTCCGCTCACAGCAACCTCTAATTGTCATTTTGATGCGTCTTATCTGTAAAAATCTCCCCTGCATCTTCTTCGTCGGCATCTTCTTCGTGATATTTCATGAAAAAGAAGCACTTCTACCAGATCACCAAGAAGTCCATCAGACATTGCTTCCATATCAGCCTCTGATCTTACTTCATCCACGATCTTCCTTCCAAGGTGATACAACATAAACCTGTCAGGATATTCATCGTAAAGCCGGCTGCCTTCATAATCCTGAAGATCACATTCTTCTTCCACTTTTTCCTGTATCTTTCTGGCAGTGTCCGGATAGTAGGATTTCATCAGAAAAAATTCCTCTTCTTGTTCCTTTTCTCCCCGGTAGAGCAAGGGATTTGCATAGCTTGTGTAAAATGGATAAAAATCTTTATATATCATATCAGCAATTTCGATTCCTTTTCCATTTCACTCTCATTATATGCAAGCTTCCGTTTTTCGGTCAATTGCACCATTTTTCAAATACGCGCCAGCATATTTAAAGTAAGCCTCACACTATGGTCAACAGCTGCTTTCTCAAATTCGCTGTAATCCATCTGCGCACTTCCATCAGCCTTATCAGAAATAGCACGGACAACCAGAAACGGAATTTCATTTAAGTATGCTGCCTGTCCAATGGCTGCACCTTCCATTTCAGTCGCATATGCTGAAAACTCTGATACAATTCGATTCTTAACATCCTGATCGCAGACAAACTGGTCTCCAGAAGCAATTCTTCCTTCAAATACCTGAATATCCGGATTTACTTCCTTACATACTTCTGCAGCAAGTCTGCGGAGATTATCATCTGCATTAAAGAAAAATACAGGCATTTGCGGAATCTGTCCCTTGCGGTATCCAAATCCGGTAGCATCCATATCATGCTGTACAACATCTGTGGAAAGAACAATATCACCGATATTAATATTTTTATTTAAGCTTCCTGCAATTCCTGTATTAATGATCGCATCTACTGAAAATACATCTGCCAGAATCTGAGCACAGATACCAGCATTTACCTTGCCAATTCCGGAACGCACTACAACAACCTTTTTCCCAGCAAGTATTCCCTCATAAAAATCCATGGAAGCTTTTTTTATAATTCGTACATCTTCCATTTTTTCTTTTAAAATCGCAACTTCAACTTCCATTGCGCCAATAATACCAATTGTTTTCATTTAGCATTCTCCTCTGTTTTTGAAAGTTAACTGCTTCTTCATCTGACATTATACCAAAACTTCTTGCTATATCCAACTTAAATTTGGCATGGAAACTTATAATATCTTCTGCTATAATGAGAGAAGGTGCAAAGCTATTGCTGTTCATAACCTGACCAGCGTTCCTGAGCTCCTGATTTTACATAACGATTGGAGGAAAAAACAATGGAATATAAAACAAAAGGTGTTTGTTCTATGGCAATTCAATATGATATTGATGATGAACAGAAAGTTCACAATGTGAAATTTATTGGTGGATGTTCTGGAAATACACAGGGAGTTGCCAAACTTGTAGAAGGTATGCCGGCGAAAGAAGTAATTGCACGCCTGGAGGGAATCCAGTGTGGACGCAGACCTACTTCATGCCCAGACCAGCTTGCCACTGCTTTAAAAGAAGCGATTTCATAATTACTTCCCCGGGATTTTTGTCCCGGGGATTTCTTTTCAGACTGTAACACTTACCCATCAGTTCTGTCCCATTTATCACATAAAGATTGGACATCCCTTGAAAACTTCTCCAGATCTTTGTTTGCACAGCCCTCGTTTTTGCGTATGACGGAAAGCAGTCTGTATCCAAGCGCAAGCAACTTTTCGTATACCTTTGCAGCCTTAGATGCTTTTTGTAACGCAGCAGGCTTCTGTATCTTAACGCCCTCTGCCTCGTACAGAAATTCGCCTTCAGCCAGATCAAATTCTGTTCCACTGAATGGCGCATATGCATCATAGTTCATCTCATCACGCAGTCTTGCAGCAAACAGTTCTGTCACAGTATCCTCGCCATGAGTAACAAACACTTTCTGAGGCTTTACTTCAAATGCTTTTATCCAGTCAACCAGACCATTTACATCTGCATGGCCACTGATTCCCGGCATACGGCAGATTTTTGCTGCAACGTGCACCGGTTCACCAAAGAGTTTTATTTCCTGAGTTCCTTCCAAAAGGGCGCGTCCCGGAGTTCCAACAGCCTGATAGCCCACAAAAAGAATGGTGCTGTCCTCCCGCCACAGATTATGTTTCAGGTGATGTTTAATTCTTCCTGCATCACACATTCCACTGGCAGAAATAATCACCTTACAGTCATCATCGAAATTGATTGCTTTTGAGTCTTCACTTGTTACGGATATCTTCAAACCAGGAAAGCTAAGAGGATTGATTCCTTTTCGAATAAGTTCCAGAGCCTCGTCATCAAAACAATCATATTTATGAATACCGAAAATATTTGTTGCTTCATTTGCAAGAGGGCTATCTACAAACACTTTAAAATTATCATGCCCGTGAATAAGGCCTTCTGCTTTTATCTGTCTGATAAAATACAGCATCTCCTGCGTTCTTCCCACTGCAAAAGAGGGAATTACCACATTACCGCCCCGGTCAAAGGTCTCCTGAATGACATCTGCCAGAAGGCGCACATAATCTGGTCTCTCTCCGTGGCTCCGGTCTCCGTATGTAGATTCCATTACCACGTAGTCTGCTTTTCTAAAATAGGCAGGGTCTTTTATAAGCGGCTGATTTTTGTTTCCTATATCTCCCGAAAATACAATTGTTTTTTCAACTCCAGCTTCACAGATATTCACCTCAATACTGCTTGATCCAAGAAGGTGACCTGCATCAATAAACTTTACTCTCAGCCCCTCGCCAAGAATTATTCCAGTCTCATATGGACAGCCTACAAAATTACGAATAACCCCTAATGCATCCTCCATGGTATAAGCTGGAACAAATTCAGGCTTCCCCTGACGTTTTGCCTTGCGGTTACGCCATTCTGCCTCAAACATCTGGATATGGGCACTGTCACGGAGCATAATATCGCAAAGATTACAGGTTGCCTCTGTGGCATATACAGGTCCTTTAAAGCCTTTTGCGTAAATAGCAGGAAGATTTCCGGAATGATCCATGTGTGCATGTGTTAAAAGCACAAAATCTAATTCTCCCGGAGGCACAGGAATATCTTTATTTTCATAATAATCAGGTCCCTGTTCCATTCCACAGTCTACAAGAAACTTTTTTCCTGCTGCTTCCAGATAATAGCAGCTCCCGGTAACTTCATGTGTTGCTCCAATAAAAGTGATCTTCATACAGATTCCCCCTTTTACCCGAACTCTTACTTATATTACATATATTTTTCTGTTTTTATGGCATAACATCTTCACTATTTATAATATGCTGAACAGAGCTGACAAATTTCGCTGAATCAGCCTGGCTTGCCATACTTCCGGCAAGAATACCGATTGCAGCAAGAACTGCAATCCCTGCTGCCTTTCCATATTTGTACCAGGGTTTATTTTCTTCTTTTTCAAACTGACGTAGCTTATCAGAAAATCCTGCAATAAAATCAATTTCCTCAGCTGAACTTTCTGTTGATTGAGCATCTTTTAAATTTTCCTCTTTGGACGCCTCGTTCCGGAATCCTGGAAACTTCACTATTTCAGCAGTCTTTGTATCATTATTCATAGCTTTTGCAGAATTGGCCTCATTTATTTTATCTTCATCCAGTTTGCCTTCTGCTTTCATTTTCTTTAAAAACTGCTGATACGCCTCATCCAGTTCCTCATCCGAAATCTCAAAATCATTTGCAGCATTTCCAAGAAGACTTTCTTCTATCATTTTTGCTTCTTTGATCATTTCAGCTTCTAACCGACTGTCGGTTTTCTCTCCTATCTTTTTTTTGTTCATTTTTTTCTCCCAGATTTTTTTCTTTTCTTGACAATTCCCTTTTAGGGGTTCATATTTATTAAATAGGTCGCTATTCACAAAGTGAACTGTAACTATTAAACACTTATTCAGGAGGATCCTATGAAGCATATTATCCTTACCGGCGGTGGTACTGCCGGACATGTTACCCCGAATATTGCTCTGATTCCCGCTTTACAGGAAAAAAGTTATAAAATTTCTTACATCGGCTCCTACAATGGTATTGAAAAACAGCTTATTGAGGAGCTTGGTATTCCTTACTATGGAATTGCTTCCGGTAAATTAAGACGATATTTTGATTTGAAAAACTTTTCAGATCCATTTCGCGTTATAAAAGGCTATTTTCAGGCTAAAAGTCTTATGAAAAAATTAAAGCCTGATGTAGTATTTTCCAAAGGTGGCTTCGTAACAGTACCAGTGGTAATTGCCGCAGGCAAACGCCACATTCCGGCAATCATTCATGAATCTGATATGACTCCGGGACTTGCTAATAAGCTTTGCCTTTCTTCCGCCACAAAAGTCTGCTGTAACTTTCCAGAAACTGTAAATAATCTTCCAAAAGATAAGGCAGTTCTTACAGGTACTCCTATTCGTCAGGAGCTTCTCCATGGTAATAAAGAACACGCTCGCGCATATTGTGGTTTTACTTCAGATAAACCAGTTCTTTTGGTAATTGGCGGCAGTCTGGGTGCTGCTTCTGTAAACGAAAATGTACGAAAAATTCTTCCTGAACTGCTGAAAGAATTCCAGGTTATTCATATTTGCGGCAAGGGAAAAACGGATGAAAGTATCCAGCTGACAGGTTATGTCCAATATGAATATGTTCAGGAACAGCTTCCTGACATGTTTGCATTGGCAGATGTAGTAATCTCCCGTGCAGGAGCTAATGCTATCTGTGAACTTGCCGCACTTTCAAAGCCAAATCTCTTAATTCCATTGTCCGCAAAGGCAAGCCGCGGTGATCAGATTCTCAATGCCCGCTCCTTCGAGCGCCAGGGTTACAGTATGGTACTGGAGGAGGAAGAGATTACAGAAGCGTCTCTCTTAGAGGCAATCCGCAAACTCTATCAGGAACGTAATAAATATATTGCGGCTATGTCTGCAGGCAAAAACTTAAATTCTATTCAGCATATTGTGAATCTCATTGAAGAATGTATTCATTCCTGATTTTACACTGCATACCTCTGTTATTTAACAGAGGTATGCTTTTTAATTTTACTCTTTTTCCAGTCTTAAAATTTCTGCTAAAAGCCATTTTCTGGCTCTAAGTACTCTGTTATTTACATTATTTCTTGTATAGCCAAATTCGCGCGCTACTTCTTCAGTAGATACACCTTCCATTACAACTCGCATAAAAATCATATAGTTAATTAAATTTTTCCGTCGCAGGCCTTCAAATGCCATTGATAAATATTTCTGTTTTTCCAGCCCCAGTAATGCCGCTTCTGCGCTTTCTGTAGTACGATACTGCAATTCAGCCACATCATTGTCAAACATTACTTCCCGCTTTACATATGATTTTCTCAGGTAGTCCCTTCCTTTATTGGTTGTTTTCCATACCACCAATGCGTGAAGCTTTTCTTCGCTGGAAGCATCCAGTCTCTCTTTTATTTCGTAAAAGTATGAAAATACCTCCTGTGTAACATCCTCGGCTGTAAAACGGCTTTGTACAATTCCATTTGCGATTTTAACAGAGACTTTATAATACCGTCTGTAAAATGTGTTAAATTCTTCGCTATTCATCTTGTGTACCCCGTTTTCTAGCAGCTTTTCAATTTCTCCAGGATTTCATTTTTCACCTCGTCTGTTAAAGTTCCAGGTTTCCAGGTAATTCCCACCTGATCTCCTTCATATCTCGGAATCAGATGCATATGAAAATGAAAAACAGTCTGTCCTGCCGGTTCGCCATTATTTTGTACAATGTTAAAACCATCGCACTTTAACGCCTCGGTCATTTTTGTGGCCATTTTCTTTGCCAGAATCATTGCTTTCGCAGCCATATCATCTGATATCTCATAGATATTAGCCGCATGCGCTTTCGGCAAGATCAAGGCATGTCCTTTACTTGCAGGACCCAGATCCAGAATTACTCTGAAGTCTTCATCTTCATACAATGTTGCTGATGGAATCTCTCCGTTTGCAATTTTGCAAAAAATACAATCACTCATAGTCTTATCCTCCCAAATAGAATATATAAATTATACGTCTGATAATAGCGAAAATCACATTTTTTTCCAAAATTTTTTAAAAAATTTTTGGAACAGTATTTTTTATTTCTGTCGAATAATCTCGATTTTTTAAGTACGATTTTATTTGTCATTTGTCCACTTCAATGATACACTTCACTTGAGGTGAGCTTATGAAAAATAATTTAATCTTAAACAAAAAACAGGATGAATTTCATCTGATACTATCACAATTTTCCCATGAGATACGCAATCCCATAGCACTTATTAACAGTGAGATTCAGATGATTGAAGACACACATCCTGAAGTTGTCTCATTTGATTACTGGAATGATATTACAGCTAATCTGGAGTATACCAAAGAATTGTTAAATAATCTTTCGGATTACAATAATGCCCATAAACTTGAACGGAAAAGAACTGCTTTTACTGCCTATCTTAAGGAAATTATTTCCAGTATCCAGCCCACTTACCAGTACCTGGGCATTACCTTAAAAACTGATATTTCGCCCTCACTGCCTGCCCTCTTTATTGATCCCGTTAAATTAAAGCAGGCTTTACTGAATCTGCTCAGAAATGCAGCAGAAGCAATTTCCTGTGCTGATGGAAAAGTAAAATTATGTGCTTTTTCCAGTGACCAAAGGGTACATATTGTCATAACTGACAATGGATGCGGCATACCGGAATCACAGCTGAATGAAATTTTTACTCCATTTGTAACATTCAAAGAGGGTGGAACCGGACTGGGGCTGGCAATCACCAGAGAGATCATCCAGGCTCACAGCGGAAACATTTATGCAGAAATTGAATCCGATGGGGAAACATCCTTCCACATTGTTCTGCCAGAAAAATTTCCCGGATGATAAAGAACTGCCGCCAGGATAAATCCACAAACCATGCCGCCAACATGGGCTGCATTATCTACACCAGTACTTGTAAAACCGAAATACAATGAGAATCCGGCCATGATCATCATCTGTCGTACGGAAATATCCTGAATTCTTCCATGATTTCGAATAACTACATAAAGCATTGCTCCCATTACTGCAAAAACGGCACCAGAGGCACCAGCTGACACTGCATAATCCGCTGATTTCATTTCCGTAATAAAAGAAAAAATATTTCCACCAAGACCGCCAAGAAGGTAAATTAAAATAAATTTAATCTTCCCTACAACCGGTTCCAGGCGCTGTCCCAGTACAAAAAGGACAAGCATATTATTGGCAATATGATAAATTCCAAAATGCAGAAACATACAGGTAAATAACCTGTATATCTCTCCATTTCCAAGAATCAGCGGTGGATAGGCGGCTCCACATTCAATCATGTGAGCAGTATTTTCTGATCCGCCGGTAAAATCAACAATAAGAAATATCAGTATATTCAGAAGTATAAAAAGAACCGTTATTGGTTCTTTTTTTATTTCTTCCACGCCATCACCTCGATATTTTCAGTCTACTTTCGAGACTGTTTTTGTTACTTTCTGATAATAGAATAAGTATAGCACAATTTCTCTGATACCTCAACAGATCAGACCCGGTAAATTTATAAATCTGTTATTTTATTTCAGAAACACATACCTGGCCTGCGCAAAGTCTATCTGATCCTGATCCTGAAGGCAATATTCCTCATCCCCTCTTAAAATTTTACCATTTACAGATGTTCCATTGCGTGAATTCAAATCCGTAAGATAATATTCTCCCTCCCGTTTCCGTATCTTCGCATGTATCCGGCTTACTGTAGGAAGATCGATCACCGCATCCGCTGCATTCTCCATTTTCCCAATTACCGTAAGTTCATTCTGAAGATAGATCGTAGCAAGTTCACCAGGTTCACGGCTTACAAGAGTTGCCGGTCCAGTAACAATATTCGCAGATAACACCACTGTTTCGCCGCAATTTTTTTGTGATATTGATATTTTTTCTTTTTGGTGCAATACTTCTGCTGTATTTTGCATTGAAGTCGTATTTCTTTCAATGCTATCTTTAAAGTTCACCTTATCTTTTCCTGAGTCTTCACTCACTTTTTTATTTTCTCTTTTATTCTGTATTTCCAGATGTCCCTTTTTCTCATGTCTGATGCAATTCTTATTCTTTATAACGGACACACCCCAGGTACACAACATTCCAATTACCATAATCCCAGCTGCCACTCCCAGAATAACCTGCATAGATACCCTCGGCAGATACCCCAGTGTTTCTGCGGCCACAACCACCAGTGCAAAAAATCCAGCTGCTACACACCAAATCAAAAATCCTTTAGACGTACCCCCAACATCTTTTTTCTTTTTTTCAGATAATTCTTCCTCCCAAAGCAACTCTTCCAGATGTTCTTCCTGAGGCTTTTCCTCTTTTGACTCCCCATAATTTTCAAACAGATCAATTTTCTCACTGCCATCTGAATTACACCTTTTCTCTGTCATAGTGCCTGATTCCTGCAAAATTGAGGAACCAACTGTTTTTTCTATTTCCTCTCTATCCTGATAAAGTTCCTTTTTTATATATTCCAAATGAAAACTGTCTTCCAAAGCTCTTCTGTATATTCCATACCCAAGCATTACAGCCTTTGAGTCTTCATGATCCAGAATCGGAAGAATATACTCTGTCAGTTCCTGAAATTTCTGTCTCACATCTTCATCATATCCAGGAAGATAACAAAAATAGATCTGTCTCTTTTCCACATCTACATACATATACTCTGGCTTCAATACTAACCTGCATGGATTCAGCAAATATTCTGACATATCTTCCATCACCTGCACAAATCCACCCAGGATCATCTGAAGATCTTCGTAACCCATTTTCTTTTCTTCATAAAGAGAAAGCAAAGACTGTTTGGAGGTAATGTCATAACACACCATAAACTGTCCATCAACTCCCTGCACTCTGCATTTAAGAATAGATGGAATCGAATTGCCAACCAGCATTCTCATCTGATAAGAAGAAGTATCTGGTTCTTCATTTTCATACAGCACAAGATAATTTCCATTTATATCTCTTTTATATTCTGATTTCATTTTTTACCCCTTCAGCTTATTTGACACCTCAGAAAGTCCCTTTACTTTTCGGATCCAGGTTACCGGTTTTATTACTTTTACACTTCCCTTTACCTGCAAATGACTGTTAAATCCTCCATATATGGAAAACATATCAAGATCATACGTTACCTGCACTTTTTTTCCTTCGCTGACCTGAAGTTTCAGGTTTTTGCTTTCATAAAATCCAGTGTTTCCAAGTTCTTTTCCTTTTTTTAATGCTTTATCACGGCTTTTCCCTTCTGGCCGTGCCGTTTCCAGACTGCCGTCAAGAGCTGCTTCGTAAGCCGCGGCTGTGAGCCAGACCTTATTATGTACGTAAAAAAACAAATACAAAGTTATCATCACAACCAGCAAAAGCAACGACATTAAAAGTGCTGCTTCTATTGTCATGCTTCCCTTTTTCATTCTCTTTTTCAATAAATCAAACCTCCAATATATCCCAACATAAGGAATGGAACGAAAGGCATCTCCGTCTTTTTCCCTTTGCCTGACAGAAATAACACCACAATCCCCCAAAAACAGCAGAAAAAAAGTCCCAATAAAAATGCTGACAATAGTTTCTCAAAAGGCAGTACTGTCCCAAGCGACAGAAATAAAAGACCATCTCCCATCCCAACAGCGCCTTTCGAGATGATACTGAGCCCGATCACAGCGGCCCCCATACAGACATTCCATACCAAATCCACACTCACAGTTCCAAGAAAGCAGGCTCTTATCATTCCCACAATTCCAAATACACCAATTGACAAAAGTGAAACTTCTCTTGTACGTATATCTTTCCAACTGTTAATTCCAAGAAATGCAAGAATGCAAATTCGTTCCATTATTTTATTCCCCTTTCATTTCTTCTTATTAACCACATCGTTTACATGCATGCAGATTACCAGCTTCCGACTCTTTTACCAGACGTACGGACCTTTTCAAGCCGCTGCAATTTTTGTCATTATGATATCGGTTTCCAGATTTTGTGATATAAACTGTACTTCCTGGAGCTTGCCCTCTACTGCAGCTTTCACATGCATGATATTTCTCTCCATTTTCATTTCGTCTGGAAGAAACATTTCCACCCGACACTTTAGTAACCGACAGATTGAGGTGACTGCAATTCAGCTTTTTGTGATACACCGAACCTGAAACCGTTACATACACCATATTTTCCGGTTTTTCATTCTCTTCACTATTCCCATTTCCTCTGTCCACGCCAGTCCAGGCATGAACCCTCACCTTGTTATACTGCCATTTAGCCGGAAGCGGTATCAATCCGCCAATTGGCTTGTATTTGTAAACATCAGGAAGCGTAATTTCTTCTACTCCGTCGCCTCCCACCACATACGCATACATTCCGGCTTCCTTTGCACTCTGGCACAATTTGCTCAAGTGTTCCGTCTGAATTCTGTATACATCCATAAAATGTATCATTGTCACCATTCCAAAGAAAAAGAGTGGAAGGGCAAAGGCCGCTTCTATCGTGAGACTGGCTTTTTTTACCTGCTCTTTTATTTCTTTCCCAAAGGCGCACAAAGACACTTTTCCGAAAAGACTTCTGGCAGAAAACGGGGACTTTCTGACAGACCGGATTCCCAGAGAACTCTTCCTTCTTGTTCTGCTCCTTAGAGCCTGTATATCTTTTCTCTTTTTTCTTTTAATCAATTTTCCATCTCCTTTCCGGGAAAGCATCCTTCTGCGCCTTTCTTATATAGTAATATGGCAAAAGACGATCTATTTTCCAGCTAAATATAGTGATATTCCCGCGTTACGGTAAACACTTTTCTTTTATTTGCCTTTACATCCACAGAAGCCTCCAGTGCAGTAATGCAATGATCCAGACAAAATTCATTCCAGTCTTCCATCTCCCGAAACGAACTTTCAATCATATCCATACCCCCTTTAACTTTTTGCGCCTTTGAAGTTGTCAATAAAAATATCTGCAAATAATCCTCATAGGATAACCCGTTTACATCGTTTTGCCTGTCCGTATCCAGCTTATCTACCAATGCCGGTAGCCCCTGCAGCGACAGCTGCCAGTTAGAGGCATTCTTAGTTAAAGGCACTTTTCCGCCGGCAAATAGCTCTCTTACATCCAGAATACTTTCAGCAAAAGCCCAGCATAGGATCAGCGCACCTTCAATCACCACAACTGCCGGTGGAATAAGAAATGCGGCTGCAATTGCCGCTGCCATGGCATGAATCTGCCCCATCATAAGCGCATCTGAAACCAGATATGCAACATTAAGTCCTTCCCGAACCATCAAAAGTTTTTTCGCTACATCTTTCAAATTTGCCTCATCACTGTTTTTCTTTCCAATAATGTACTCAATCTGATAGCTTAAGCCGCTCTTTCCTGGTTCTATATAGTTTCCCAGTTTTTCCATAAGATATTGCTGATACAAAACCTGAGAAAGCATACTTCCATCTGCTTTTACGGAATCCTCCATTGCCAATCCTGTTTCAAGTTTTCTTCCTGAAACCAATTCTTTAGTTTTTACCTTTTTGTCAGAAACTTCTTTTCCAAAAGGGAGAACCAGATCCAGAAGTCCCATTTTTCGTACTTTTCGAATTACTGGAATAGGATTTTCAACTTTTGCAGGAGGATTCTTTTCTGTCACAGACGGAAGCATTTTCCCATCTGTAAACCCATCCTGCCCATTCTGCTGTTCCTGTTTCTTTTTTTCTTCCAGCAAAGCCTGACTTTTTTGTTGTGCAGTATCCATTTCACTTTCATAATTTTCAATGGTTCCTTTACTTTCTATCTCATTGCCTTGTCGCTCCGCTTCAATTGTCTTTTTCTGCATATCTTGAATTTTGTTTAAAAGGAGCTTTGCCCCATGGCTTCCAAGAGTTTCTTTCATGTATTGGACTGCCTGCTGATAAAAGACTTCACCTTCTGAATCTGTCATCAGAAGATAACCGGAAATGCCACCCTGCTGTACTGACAATTTCTGACTATTTTGCTTCATCACAGGCTTCATATAAGATTCCAGATTATCATATATAGAGGCCAGATTCATTTCCTTTCCCCCACAGGCTCCGTCAACAGCGAACAAGTCAAAATCCTTTAAAAGGGACTTGTCATATTGTCCAAATAAAGAATACAGTCCAATATCTATCCCATTCAAAATCTGAGTTCTGGCCGCAGCCATTCTTGCTGACTCGAGTCCTGAGCTCAGCAGGGACAGAATAAGTCCAAGGGTTAAGGCCAGAAAAACAGTAATACTTCCTCTTTTTACCATGGCGCACCTCTCCTTTTCAAATCATTTTGTTAGTTGGAAATCATTTAAATAGAATTACTTTGCTTTGTGATCTTTGACAGAATATTCTTCACAAGACTGGTCAACTGGTCTTTAAAAATCATGACCAGTGCAATAAGAACTACAAGGATCAGAATAATTTCCACAACGCCTACAGCATCTTCTTCCCACAAAAATTCTCTCATCAGTCTGCGCAGTTCGCTCATATTTCTCACCTCCCTCAGCCTGAAAAATTTCCTTTGGCACTTTTCTTTTTAAATATGAAAATCGGCCTCCGGATTGGATTTATCCATAAAAGGACAGACAGGCCGGCAGCATAACAATAGCCATTACAACGCCCAGCATCAGTATCATTGGAAATAACAATTTGGTAGTTGCCGCTTCTCCTTGAACTTTTGCTTTTCTTTTCCTGTCATCCCAGGCTTCCACAGATTCTTTTTCCAGCATTTCTCCCATATGACGGCTGCCCTTCTGAAGATTCTGGATCAATAATGTTGCAAATGTTTTATATTTTACATGTCCGCACCTTTCACCAAAGCGGCGATAGGCTTCCATTTCTGAAATTCCACTCTCCATTTCATGGCAGGCAGTAACAATCTCTTCATATGCAATACGTTTTTCATTTTTGTTTTTATAATCCGAAGCCATCTTCCTAAACGTATTTCGAACAGTCATTCCAGCCTGCACCAACAAGGTGAACTTCATGATCAGTCCCGGATAGTCCATCATCAGTTCTTCATATCTTTTCGTTCTGGCTTTCTGCTCTTCTCGCGCAATTATAACAATCATGACAAATGCTGCTGCAAGGAAAATTGCTGTCAACATGTTTCCGGTAGTATCATAAGGTATTTTCCACTCCAGTTTTCTTCCTTCCCAGTCAGATGGAAGATAATAATACTCAGAGTCTTCCAGTTCGCTGTTATAATTTGCTACAAATTCCAAAAGCTTCTGTTCTTCGTCTTCCTCTTTCGTCAACACTTCCGGCTGCCCGGTATCTTCCTTTTCCAGTTCTTTTTCCGGGATCTGTACATAGACACTGCCTGTTTCTTCTCCTTCCACGGATACCATAAATTTTTCTTCATAAGCATTTTCCTCCTTTTTCAACTCATAACCGTCTTCAAATACCTGTCCGCCACCTTTTGTCCAAGTCAGCAGTCCTCCTGTTATATTTCCTGCCAGAGCAACCACAAGAAACATCTTTCTGCCTTTTACCGTACCAATGTTTTCTACATGGATCCAACCTAAAGTACTGCATACGGTCAAAAGCAATAATATAACAAAAATGACAATATGGAGCCACATCCACTACACCTCGATTTCCACAATTCTTTTCCCCATCCAGTAAGCAGCTCCATATACTGTAAGACAGACTGTCATTGCACAGATTCCAAATGGATTTCCGTAGAGAATATCCAGAAATCCCGGTGATGCCAGCTGCAGATAAAGAATAATTCCTGCCGGCATAAGACTCATGATCATCTGTTCCGACTTCTTCGCAGCCAGAGTCGCTTCAATTTCTTTTTTTACATCAATCTTATCGCCCAGCATTCGAGCCACTTTCTGAATTACATTTCCAAGATCACCACCGCTTCTTTTTGCTGTATACAAAACTGAAGCAAAGTTTTCAATATCCTCAACCTTACAGCGCTGCCCAAGATCCAGAAATAATTCTTCTACCGGCACACTCACTCTCTGTTGTGTCTCTATATAACGAAATTCAGCTACAATATCTTCATTCTTCGGATATAGCTGCTCTAGATCACGCACACAGGCAGAAACTGCATTTTCCACAGAATATCCAGCCTGTACCGCCACACTCATAGAATTCAATGCATCCCGAAACTGATAATTAAGGCGCCGTTTTCTTTCTCTGATCATCTGTTTCTTCTTCCACTTCAGAAAGAACACAGAAACCGGAACCACAAGTAACATTACCCAAGGTGTTTGATAGAACAAATAATCTACAGCACCACACAATGCTGCACTTTCTCCTATATATTTTAAAATTTCTTTCTGAGAATATCTGTATTTTCCATAATCAACTTTCTGCCTGATCATAATTTCACCCCCGCCCGTTCCAGTTTTTCTCTGTGCAGGAGAGGCTCCACAGGCACCAGACCACACCCATCCTGCCATTGATACAATGGTTGTATCCTGATTTCACCATCCGCATACGCACATACTTCTGAAACTTCCAGAAGTTTTCTTGATTTATCGCGCATACGTCCCAGATGCACAAGAATATCTACGCCAGAGGCGATCTGCCTTCTTACCGCCTGAAGCGGCAGATCCAGTTCCGCCATCAATGTCATTATTTCCAGTCTGGCCAGCATATCACGGCAACTGTTTGCATGAGCTGTTCCAAGACTGCCTTCATGCCCGGTGTTCAGTGCCTGAAGCATATCCATAGCTTCCCCACCCCGTACTTCTCCTACGATTATTCGATCCGGTCTCATACGAAGTGCAGACTTAATAAGATCTCTTATACTTACTCCCGGTGCTCCGTTTATGGTCGCTGTCCGGGCTTCAAGGCGCACCAGATTTGCAATCCCTTGAAGCTTCAGTTCTGCATTGTCCTCAATAGTGATAATCCGTTCATCTTTTGGTATGTACTCTGACAAAGCCCCCAGGAATGTGGTCTTCCCACTTCCCGTTCCTCCGCCAATTACAATTGAATACCGGGCCCTTACCAGTTTTTCCAAAAAGGACGCGCACTCTGGAGTTATACTTCCCAGTTCAATCAGCTTTTCCATTGTAATTGGAGTATCCGGAAAACGTCTTATTGTCAGAATTGGACCATTTAATGCTACCGGAGCCACAACCACATTGACTCTGGCGCCATTTTCCAGTCTGGCATCTACTATAGGAGATGATTCATTCACAATGCGATTGCATTTTCCCACTATCTGTTGTATCACATCCTCCAGCTTTTCCTGATCTGTAAAAGACTTCGGCCACCTTGTCAGTTTTCCTTTTCGTTCTACAAAAATAGAATCCGGACCATTCACCATAATCTCAGTTACAGTTTCATCTTCGATCAATTCCTGTAATACATCAAGCTTCCTGACGGAATAAAACAGTTCCTGGCGAAGCTGCACTTTTTCTTTCAGGCTCACTCCTGATTCCCGCAGAGTGTTTACGATCAGCTCATCAATCGTTTCCAGAATTTCCTGGTCTGTAAGTTCCCGGTAAACATCCAGCTTCTCCATGAGCATTTGTCTTAGTTTGCGAAAGATTTCCTGACTCATTCCTTTTCCTTTCTCAGAATTTCCCTGACATAATCTCCAAGTTCACTCCACAGCAGCCCTTCAATATAATTCTCCGGTGCCACGTTTCCTCCATGAAAAGGCGGGCGTACCTTTACAGTTCTGGTAAGAATCTGCGGATAATCCCAGATTCTTATCAGGTTTTCGAATTGGGCAATCTTGGATATGGATACCGGATCAGACAGCACTGGCATATAAATTCTCCGGCACATATCCAGAACTTGAAAAGTCCCATCTACAGCCCCTCCAATATCCAGAATCACAAATTCGTAATTACTGTGAAGTACAATCTCCTGTATCAGTTTTTCCCAGTCTTCCCATGCAGTTCCTCGTATGTCCTCTGGCGTACGTACAGGCGGAATGAAATCCAGATTGTTTATTGTCTGTACCATACTGTTCATCTTATAAATCAGATTTCCATTTTCCTGCCGTACAAAATAAAGAAGATCACTTAAATTCTGTGCGAACCCTTTTCCCAACATTTCTTCAAAGCCGGAGTATTCCTCCAGATTCAGATAAAGAACAGCTCTTTCTTTTGCCAGAATCTGTCCTAATGTAAGTGCAAACGATGTTTTCAGGCAGCGCCCCAAAGGAGAATATACTGCATAAATTTCCGTGGTCTTTTTCAGTACAGGAAAAACAGCCGGAGCTACTGCTTTCTCGGCTCCGTAACACGCCATCACTTCTCGCACAACATCTGAAGAGGCCTGATATTTATACACACTTGGATAACGGTCCAGATCCGGTGGGTGCACGCCTTCCGAAAGTATAACAATTTTACCAATTTCCAATTCCTGCACCTGACGGCACATAGCCTTCTGGGAAATCAGCAGCAACTCTATGTGATTCATTTTCCCATAGGCGATCAGACTCTCTACGTTGGTAAATGCCTGAATCTCAAATGGGATATTTTTCTTATGATTAAGATAATCCATAAAATTCAAGGCATAATCCACCTCAAGATCACAGACAGCAAAAATATTCTTCTTCAATAGACACCTCCCGCATAAAGCAATGCACTTAAAAATATAGGAACTGTGAAATGAAAGTTTTCCAACGGCATACCGCTTTTGTAATAGGGTTCTCTTTTTCCTGTTTTGAAATAAACACTGATGTAATGTAATAAGTAAAGAATTCGCTGGCAGACAATGCCGCTTGAAATCATAAGAGCAGCTGATATGACAGCTCCAATCAGAAAGGAATAGGAAATGCAATTGAGAATTTTCGTCGGTCCGATCATGCTTCCAATAACACTCAAGAGCTTGATGTCTCCGGCTCCCAGCATTCTGAATATGAATAAAATCCCCAGAATCAGTATCGGTACCAGCAGACCGCATATCCAAGATCCGAGACTGCTAACATCCATTTTCCATATTCGCGTAAACAAACTGACCAGTACACAAAAAAGCAGCCAGCCATTGTCTACCTTCGCTCTCTGAATATCCATCAGAGCGGCGCAGCCTGCCGCTATAGCAGGAAATATTCTGTAAAAAAGCATAGACGTACCATCCCTTCTTTTACATAGATTTACTAATAACAGGAGGCTATCTTGAAGTATTTTAGAGCCTGTTTGAGAAAGGCTTTCTGTATTTTATCTTTCGTAGAATAGGGAATAGTCGATCTGAAAAGATGACCTTCGATACCAGATGACTTCTGGTGAGTCTTATTATAGGTTCTCTATCTCCATTTGTCCAGTCTTTTTTTTACAAATTTTTCTAAAAAAACTATAAACCTTTTTGTTCTTGCAGTATAATATTAACGGAGGTAAAATTATGACAATATTAACATGTCTTGGTGACAGCATCACCGATTGTGAACACTGCTTTTCCAGAGATTTCCTTGGCAATGGCTATGTAAAAATGCTGTCAGACTGTCTTAAAAGGGACGGCTCAGACTATCAGGTACGCAATTATGGCACTGACGGCTTTACTATAAACAGACTTCTGCAGAGAATTCAGGGTGATTCTGATTTTACAAGTGATATTATAACAATTTTAATCGGAATTAATGATATTGGATTAATAATGAATACGGACAGAACACCGTTTCAGCAGAGGAATATGCTTTTTTCTTTTTACAAATGCTATGCAGATCTTATAACAATATTAGCAAAATCAAACTCGCGCATTATTTTAATGGAGCCTTTTCTTTTTCCCTGGCCTGCCTGTTATAGAACCTGGCTTCCTTTTCGCCAGAAAATATCACAAATGATCCACCAGCTATCAGAACAGTTTCAAATTCCTTATCTTACATTGCATGAGGAATTGAATGAAAAGGCGCGTCGTTATGGATATTCAGAAATTACTACAGATGGGATTCACCTTACTGAGCAGGGACAAAAATTTCTGGCAGACAGATTGTATAAATTAATTTGCGGCTATTCACCGTACTAGTACATCGTTTTCGAAATAACTATACCACTCACTTGTCTGTGAATCCGATTGCACAGGTATAAAAGCCTCGGCGTAGCCCGCTACGCCTGCGTTTTTATACCTGCACACTCGAATTCACATCCTACGCGATTGGTATAGTTATTTACGAAACGATGTACTAGAGCGTGTTTGAAAAAGGCTTTCTGCAAGATGTGTAAAAAGCAATCTGTCTTATAACAGACTATTTTCAGTTGCATTGCTGGATACAATTATGTATAATGACCCTAAACTTATAAAAGAAGGTTTTTTTATGGATAAAATCATTAAAGAAATTGAAGATATGTCACTAAATGCATGGCCCTCCCATAAAATGGAGCTTTATGATGGATGGATTCTCCGTTTTTCCTATTTTTATACACATAGAACAAACAGTGTGGAGCAGTTCGGAACTTCTACCCTTTCCTGGAGGGAAAAGGTTTCTTTCTGCGAAGCAGAGTATGCCCGACTGGGCAGCCCTGCAATTTTTAAGATCAGTCCTCTGGTTTCTCCGAATTTTGATTATCTTCTGGAAAACCGCAACTACGAAATCCAGCATACAACAAATGTTATGGCAGCCTCACTGGATGGAGCAGATCTTTCTGCGCCTTGCGATCAGGTAACTCTTACTGACGATATTCCAGATATTTGGATTGAAAGTCTTTTTGATCTGAAAGGCACCATTAATCCTGTTCACCGTGCTGTAGTTCCATCCATGTATCATGCCATCGTAAAAGACACCGTATGCGCCTCCATCTGGAGTAACGGAAAAATTATTGCAACCGGGCTTGGCATTCTGGATCGAAATTATATTGGATTGTACGCTATCCATGTTCGCGAAGATTTCAGACACAAGGGTTATGCTCGTCAGATTTGTACTGCACTTCTAAAAGAAGGAAAAAAGAAAGGCGCAACTAAGGCCTATCTTCAGGTAGTAGAGGGAAACACTCCAGCACGTAATCTTTATGAATCACTTGGACTTCATTATCTCTACACCTATTGGTTCCGGGTTCAGACACATACAAACTGAAAACTTTTCAGAGCATGTTTAAAAAAGGCTGCGATCAGTGTTTATCCTGATCACAGCCTTTTATTTGGGAATCGTATTTTTTGACTTATTCAACAAGTTGATTTCTCAAACAATCAACTTTCCAGTAAGTGCATTGCTTCATAATCCATCTTATGCCATATTATTTAATTTGGGGTTTTGTATATAATTCAGATCCTGGACTGCTGCCATTTATACGGTCTTCTTCTCCAGCTTAGCAGGTCTTATGTTTCCTACAACCATGCCTGTAAGCGGGCTGTAATAAAGAAGACTGGTAAGTACGGAGTAGATTGGAGTCATGATTGCAAACTGTACAAGACGTCCTGGCATAATTGCATAGAAGTTTGCTCCGATCATTACCAGTCCTGCAGTGGTCAGTCCAAGTGTTCCCACTACGCCAGAGACTGCAATTGCGACACACATAACAACAGTCTTTACTTTTCTGTTCTTTTCAGCCATTAGTTTTCCAGCCAGTCCGGGGATCACACCCCAGGCAACTGCTGATAAAGTAATCAGTGGATTAACTCCATAGCCTTTCATAAAACATCCAATAATATCGGCAACAGCACCTTCTACACCACCAGCTACAGGTCCCATCCAAAGACCTGCCAATACAGTGGCGACAGTCCCCAATGTAATTCGATATACACCAAGATCAATTACCAGAACGCGTGACAGCACAAGCTGGATTGCTACCAGCAGTGCAAGGAATACAAGAGTCTTAACACTCCATGTCTGTTTGTTTTTACGCATAAAAAAAACACCTCCATAATGATTAAAATAACAGAGTAGTTACCATAAATAATAATCCCTCCACATTATGAGATGTTCTCACATGTAGCAACGGGTGCGGAAAATATATCGTAAACAGTCCTGCTGCTTTTCGTTTCACGGCGACTCCCCAGCCAATGAACACTTGACGCATAAATTCCTACTTCGCTATTATTTATTTAAAATGATTATAGCACAAAATATAGAAATTTCAATATGTATTTGTTATAATATTCACATAAATAAATTAGTCGTTACTGTTTACTGGTAATGTTCCGCGAGTGTTTTTTGTGAACAAAGTTCACAGAAAACCCGAGAATCTTAGCGCGAAATCATGCGAATGCATGATTTCTGTGCATCGCGAAGCGCGTTACTGTTCACTGACAAATGTTTGTGCATACTCTCCTCTTTTTCGCATATTCTAAGAATATCTTCCCTTATATAGGAAAAATATTTGACAAAAAGGAGTGTTTCTATGAATATAAAATCCACAAACAAATCATCCTGCCAAAAACAGTCGCCACTACAGAATCCTTACAATGTTTTTTATAATAATTACATGAATACAAATGCTACTACAGAATGTACAGGACTTGGCTATCGTATGCCAGATAACTCGGAGGAATGGAATGCATGCCGAGAGGTTTTCGATTTTCTTCCTGTACCATTTCCGGATTCGGAGGATACAAAGCAACAATGAAAAATTTCACAAAACTATTACTTGGCTCTTTGGTACTGTTCTCTCTGTCAGGATGTACTGCCGGTGATATAATCACCAGCTATACTTCTACTTCTGATCAGAGTGAAACCACCTTACAGAACACTTCAGAAACGCCCAAACAGCGTGTTTATATGGATGAAATCAAAGGAACCCTTAAGGATTTCACCGGTGCCACCCTGACTATGGAAAGTCAGGAACAAACTTACGTTTTTGATCTTTCTGAAGCAACTTTGGAATGCGAAGATGGCATGATCACTGGAGATGAAATCAGTGTCATTTATGAGGGTCAGCTCTCTAACAAAGATACCAGCACTGTAAAAGCATTGAAAGTAGTAGACGACTTTCACAAAAAGCATCAGCTGGAAGTACGAAAGGCCTATGGGGAAGTACAGAGTCTGACTCCAAATACCATTACCATAAAAAATAAAAAAGGCAAAACAGCCACCTATCCAATCACTGGAACTGAACAATATTATCAGAATGGCATCCGCACCGGTGTATGGGTATACATTCATTTTAAAGGCAAGTTTGCTTCCAGTCAGGATACCCAAAGTTCTTCTCTTAATGCCAGTCATCTGAAAGTACTAAGCATTTCAGATATTGATCCGCTTACACTTCCAGATCCAACACCAACACCAGATCCTGCACAAGTTTCTGCCGATGACTCAGCAAAAGAACAGCAGATTCATGCAGAAATTCAGAATATTTCCCTGAATACGCTCACAGTTCTTCCCTCTGGCTCTGACAGCACAATAAATGTGGACTTGTCTCAGATTCCTTCTTACTTTAAAGGTGGAACAGCACCAGGCTCCTATGTAACCATAACTTGCACTGGACAATTTCAGGGAAATTCACTGGATGGTGTTACTGTTACAGCAGTCACCGGTGATGATCCGGATTCTCTTGGAAGCCGGGAAATTACCAGCTCAGTCAGCGGTACAATTATAGGCCATACAGCAAATACCGTCACACTTCAAACTGGCGATGGCGCAACCATAACCTGCTTTACAGAAGGGGCAAAGGATACCTCCACCAGTAATATGGAATCCGGCGCAGGTATCTGCATTACCTTTGATCCTACAAAATCCAAAAATTCCAACATTTATACATCTATCAAGATTCAGGACGCCTGAAGGTGTCCTGAATCCTTTTCTCTCCATCTGCCAGCCAGGCTCTCACATCCCCGGATTCTCCCAGAATGTCCATAAATGCCTGGTATTCATCCATTAAGCCCTTCCCATGTAAGACCATATAAGCTCCTGCATCACTTCCAAGAGCCACCTTTGCTCGGTACTTGTATGCCAGACGAAGGTTCTTTGCGGCCAGTTCTATAATAGGATCAAGCACTGATTCCTTATATCTTCCACATCCACGAAGATTTCGAATTGTCACAAGAGTAGGAACCCATACACTATCACTGTCAGCTAATTCTCTGATTGTTTCCGGATCAATATAATTTCCATGTTCTACTGAATCCACACCAGCTTCCACAGCTGCCTGTACACCATAAATTCCATTGGTATGGCTCATCACCGCCATCCCTTCTTCATGGGCAATATGTACCATCTCGCAGACTTCCTTCCTGTCTAAAGGCGTTCCGGTAATCTGTCCATGGTTATTAAAATCCAGAAGTCCTGTGGTCATAATTTTAATAAAATCTGCCCCTTTGTTTTTCGCTTCTTTCAAAAGGACATGGTATTCTTTCATAGTGTCAAAACCTTTTCCCACGATAGAGCCATAGTGTCCATTTTTATGGATGGCAAAAATAGGAGTACGATAATCAATTCCATATTCTGGTGCCAGTTTCCTGGCTCTTTCCGATACTCCTAATGCATCTCCACCATCTCTTACAAAGACAATCCCCAGCTCTTCATAAGCTTTCAAATGTTTCCGTATCACTTCATCGTTTACATGATCCTTATGAATAGAAATTGCATCTTTATAATTCAGTCCATCCATGATCAGGTGCGCATGACACTCTCCAAACATTTCTTCCTATAACACTGATTATCTTGAAAAATAATTCAGCTTTTCCTTTCTTCCGCAGAGCGTGTTTGAAAAAAGGACTTCTGCAAGATGTGCGTCACAATTTGTGGGAGATTTTGTCCGGAGGAGGGCATCGTAGCGGGCTATGACAACCGAATTCGGGCAAAATATACCGCAAAGTGGGGCGTACAGATTGTGGGAATGCTTTTTCAAACACGCTCTAATACGGATTTTTTTCAATCCTCTTTTATTATTTATTGCAACTATTCAGCGGGTGCTATTCCGCAAGGTGCTTTTGCGAAGGAACTGAACAACTGCTATTTATTTTCGAAAAAGGCTCGAATTTCTTTCTCGGAAGCCTGCACAGACCCCTGTACAAAGAAAGGCTTACCGCCTCCCCTGCCATTCAATACTGCATTCATCTCTTTTGTAAACTGACGTAAGTCTCCGTCTTTTTCTCCCATAGCATACTTATAGCTTCCATCTGCATTCCTGGAGAATACTGCACAACGCCCCTTACAGACCTGTAAAATTGCATCTGTAAGCTTCTGAACGCTTCCTGCTTCCATTCCTTCCTGGAATAAAAGCACATTCTCTTTTTCTTTCCATTTAGCAGCTTCGCCAACGATAAATTCTTCTTCTAACGCATGTACTCTTCCCTTCAGAGCAAAATTTTCATCCTGAAGCCTTGCTACCGCTGACGCTGTTTTGTCCATTTTCGCAGACAGCTTCACGGAAATCTGACGATTCTGTTCATTTACCATATTCAGATAATCAAGCACTCGCTTACCTGACAGCATTTCCATACGAACCCCCTCACGGAATTTCACCACAGAAAGCAACTTCACCATTCCAATTTCTCCAGTACGCGTCACATGAGTTCCGCAGCATGCGCAGGTATCTGCTCCTGGAAAGCGCACAATACGAACCCATCCGGAAAGCTCTTTCTTGCTTCTGTAATCCAGATTTTTAAGTTCCTCCTCTGTAGGATAAAAAATCTCAACTTCCTGGTTTTCCCAGATAATCTGATTCACTTTCGCTTCGATTTCGGCCATTTGTTCTTCATCCAGCATTCCGTTGAAATCGATGGTGATCACATCGCTTCCCATGTGGAATCCCACATTGTCATATCCAAATGCTTCGTGTACCAGCCCACTTACAATATGCTCTCCGGAATGCTGCTGCATAAGATCAAATCTTCTGCCCCAGTTAATTTTTCCTATTACATCCATACCGACTTCCAAAGGCCCATCTGTATAATGAATTAACTCTCCATCCTTCTCATGAACTTCCTTAACATTTATTCCGCCTAATATACCGGTATCACTGGGCTGTCCGCCTCCTTCTGGATAAAAAGCTGTCTGGTTTAAAATTATTTCATAGCCTTTCTTGCTCTCACGACACTCCAACACCTTGGCGGTAAATTCTTTTTTATATACATCTTCATAATATAACTTTTTTGTCTCGTACATAAATGCTCCTTCTTTCATAAATTAAACAGCAGGATTTATTTCTATCTTTTATTCACGAAACTGATTATAGTCTATTTATGCTCTTCCCGCAATTTTTATTTTTTCTTTGTATTTAGTCATTTCAGGACGTGTTCAAAATATGCCGCAATCTCCCACAAAGTGTGACGCACACCTTGCATAAAGCCTTTTCAAACACGCTCTAACCCATCCGATATCTATGAATTCTCTCATGCAAGCATGGCTCATTCATGGTTTCCATCCGGGACTTTCATAGTAAAAACACCTTGCAAAATAGTACCAGCTGAATAATTACAAAATTTTTATTTATTTTTGAAGAACTTTATCAGGCAGTCGCGTTATAATTAGAGAACGGACAGGAAGGAGGCTGATAACATTTCACAGGAAGAATATCTGGAATATCTGATTGACCAATACCAGAATCTGATATATTCCATATGTCTGAAATCAGTAGGTAATCCTTTCGATGCAGAAGACCTCACTCAGGAGGTATTCCTGTCTGCCTACAAAAGTCTCGCCCACTTCGATGGGCTTTATGAAAAAGCCTGGCTTAGCAAAATTGCAGTACGCAAATGCCTTGATTTCCTAAAAGCTGCCGGACGCCGTTCAATTCCAACGGAAGATATTTATTTCTCACAGCTTCCTGATCTGGAGAATCATTCTTCCCCAGAGGAACAGTATCTGCAGTCTGATTCGGAACAGCAGGTATTTCGGATATGCAGCAGCCTGAAAAGTCCTTACAAGGAAATTGCCATTGCTCATTTCTGTAAACAAATGTCCGTAACAGAAATATCGCAAAAAGAAGGCAAAAACCCTAAGACCATTCAGACACAGCTATATCGTGCAAAAAACATGTTGAAAAAAATGTTGGCAGAAAGGAGCGATTAAATGCATATCAATAGTAATGACCTGAATAATTTTCAAAATGAAGAGATGAACACTGATGAAATCATTGCATTTCTGGAACATATGAATCACTGCGACTACTGTCTTAACCAGCTTGTGGACGAATATACAGATCATGCATCCTCAGCTCCCGCCTATCTGAAAGGAACAATTATGGAACGTGTTACAGCTCCTGATATTCAGATACAGAAAACAGCAGCGGATGCCACCTATAAAATGCGGTTTTTCTATGAGGGGCTCCGCACTGTAGTCGGAGTCGTACTTGCACTGGTTATGTTGTTCAGCCTTGGGCAAATGGACTTCGTCTCGCCTCAGCTTCCGCAGTCCACAGCCAAATCATCTGAAACGCGCCGGGAAATTAGAACTTCATTACGTAATTTTTCAAATGGAATTACAGATGGAATCTCTGATGCTCCCCAGAAAGTTGTCAACTACATTAATTCTATTTCAAATACAATAACAAACGGAGGTAACTAACATGCAAAAACAAAAAAAGGGATTCCTGCTTTTTATCTCTTCCCTGATTCCTGGTGCGGGAGAAATGTATATGGGATTCTTTAAGCAGGGAATCAGCATTATGACTCTATTCTGGGCTATTATCGCAATTGCCGGAGGGCTTAATATCTCCTCTCTGGTTATCTTTCTTCCTGTATTATGGTTCTACAGTTTCTTCCATGTTCATAACTTGAAAGAACTGCCGGAAGAAGAATTTTACGCGATAGAGGATAACTATATTCTGCATCTTGACCGTATATTTCAGAATAATATCAGGCTCTCGCAAAAACATATTAAAATTGCGGCAATTCTCCTGATTGTTTTCGGAGTTGCTGTTTTCTGGAATGGTTTCCGTGATCTGCTCTTCTGGATTTTACCAAATTCTCTGGCTATTATTATACAGGATATCATGTACCAGATTCCTTCTGTTATCATTGGAATTCTGATCATCGTTGCCGGTTATCAGCTTCTTACAGGAAAAATCAAAAGCATCTCTCCTGACGAAAAAGCTGATTGTAAAAAAGATGTGTCAGAACATTATTGGCAGCCATATCGTCCTTATCAACAGCCTGTTGATAACAGCGCTCCACAAATGAATACAAAATCAGCACCTGCCTCAACAGTGTCTTCAACAACACAGCCAGATCAGAATGCGGATAATGTAATAAAGAATACCGATATCAAAATTTCGGATACTACTTCAGTTCAACCATTCATTACTGCTGAGCCAGACAATAATTCTGCAAAATAGAGTAACTATTCCAATAAAAGTCAGGTATCTGCCACATAATATTTCTAATAACTTTACCGCCGATAAATTTATTTTATCGGCGGTATTTTTATTGAGATTTCTCCAAAAGCCAGCTTACTCTGAGTGCCATCAGTCTCCTGAACCAGCAATTTCCCATCTGGACAAATCGCTAATGCTCTGGCACTTCTGCTGCTTTTATTATCTGTAATTGTAATTTCATTTCCCGGAACAATATTATGTTCCACGTATTCTTCTGACAATTTCAATTCCCGGGTTTCTTCCAGAAGATAGTTCACAATCTGCGCTGCAAGGCGGTTCCTGTCCGCAGTTCTGGAGGATTGTTCATCTTCGTAGATTCCTCCGGCAATTTCCTGAAGCTCTTTGGGGAATTGTTCCTGCTCAACGTACAAGTTCAGCCCAATTCCTACAATTGCAAATTCTATATTTCCACTTTCAAAATCTGTGACCGCCTCTGTAAGAATACCACAAACCTTACGGTTATCCTTGTACAGGTCATTTACCCATTTAATTCCAAGTTTTACACCGCATACTTCTTTCACAGCCTTATACACTGCAGTAGCTGCTGCAGTAGTGATCAGAAGACTGCCCTCCAGTGTCCCCTTCGGTTCCAGAATAACACTGAGATAAATCCCATTGCCTTTAGGAGAATAAAACTCCCTGCCTCTTCGTCCTCTTCCTGCTGTCTGCTCCATGGCAACAACAAAAGAGCCGTGTCCAGCCATTCCGCTCACAGCCAGCTGCCTGGCCTCCAGATTGGTAGAGCTGATTGCATCAAATATTTTTATCTCAACCTGTGGATCCTCCAGAAAAAGTCTGATTCCCTCTGCTGAAATCAGATTACTCTCTCTTGCAAGCATATATCCCTTATTCGGTCCGGCCTCAATGGGGTATCCTTCCTGGCGCAGACTGTTCACAGCTTTCCAAACTGCGGCTCGTGTACAGGAAAGCTCCCTGCCAATATCCTCGCCAGATAAAGTTTCACCTTTATGCTGTTCTAATAACTCCAAAAGTCTGGATTTAACCGTCATGCTTTTATCCTTCATAATTCTCCAGGGCTTTTCTTAAAAAATCCCGGTATTCTTTTCGCACATTCTCCGGTGAAATCACTCTCACGCTATTTCCAAGGGCAGCAAGCCAGCCATAAAACTGTGTACTTACATTCACCTGTACCCTGGTGACGGAGTGCTCATTGTCCTTGGACATGATCATAATATCCTGCCCAAATCGATCAATCATTACACCAACAAGATGGTTCTCAAATTCCAGATTAACTTTCTCTTCACGGCCTCCAAACATTCCAAAAGTACCGGCAGCAAATCTGGCACTGTCAAATTTCCGGAAGAGTTCGGCACCATTTCTTGCTTCATTCTCTGTAAGGATCTTCAACATTTTGTCTACGCGGTAATGCTTCACAATGCCACTCTTCTCATCAACTCCTATCAGATAATAATTACCATCCTGCCATATCATCTGCCATGGACTGATCTGATAGCGAGCTCCACCTTTCTTCAAATGTTTCTCCTTGGACACTGTCCATTCTGTATACTGGAAGCTGATCTGTCTGTTCTGTGAAATTGCTCTGTGTATCTCATCTACATTATAATAAATGCTCTCGTTTGTATTCTTCACCTGATCCAGTACGATTGCCTGCCGCTGCAGGTCTTTGGCCTGATAAATACTGGTAAGGTGCTCCAGTTTCTGGATCAACTGCCGCGATTTCCCAACAGTAAGAAATCTGGAAAACTGAACAGCATCTACAAGAAGCTTCAGCTCTGCAGTCTCAAACTCACGGCTTGCAAGATAAAAACCTGACGGTCTCTCTCTTCGATTCATAATATCCATTCCAAACACACGCAAAGTCTCTATATCGTCATATATCGTCTTCCGCTCTGCATGAATTCCCAGACTCTCCAGATAGGAAATCAGATCTTTCACACTCATGGGATGTGCCTCATCTGTTTTCTCAGAAAAGACTCGCATAAGATATAAAATTTTCAGTTTCTGCTGGAAAGATTTTGGCATATCCTTACTCCTATTTATCTGTCAATACCGCTACGACTCCAGAATATAATACCATAAAAGCAAAGAGCAGAGCAATAAGATCTGCACCATGAAAATCATAATTAAAGATCATAGCTCCCCCGATCATGAGCTCCAACGTAATAAAAAGTCCCAGTATCATGGCTGTGCTCCCGGAAAATTTCCTGCCGCGGCTCTCCTGTGTATCCTCCATATATCCCTCTGCAAGGGCAGCTCTTCTGCTGTTAATATTTCTGCCTGATTTCCACATAATATCTCCTCCGTTTCCCAAACTCCAATATCATCCGCCATCAAATACCGAACGTATTTTCCGAACATATTTTCTTTATGAGACTAGTCTACCACAATATCAGTCCTATAAAACGGTATGAATCCATCATTTTCGAATATCTGTTCGTTTTTGAGTGATAAAAAAACGTCTGAACCTGTTTTAAACAGAACCAGACGTTTTCCTTTTTACAAAATCTAAATGAACATGTTTACAGGCTTATTTATTCGCTATACTTTCATAGTAGTTAATCCACAAACATGTTTTTACATAAATCCGGCGAACACAGAAGCGGCGATAACAGTAAGAAGTCCGGCAACGGCAATTGCCAGGCTGCTCATAGCACCTTCTACAGGACCCAGTTCCATTGCCTTAGATGTACCTATGGCATGGGCTGAAGTTCCAAGTGCCAGACCTTTCGCGATAGGCTCCTCAATTTTTGCCACTTTAAGAACTGCCTCCGCAATCACATTTCCCAGCACACCAGTGATAATAATAACTGCAACCGTGATCGTAACAAGTCCGCCAAGTTCTTCCGATACACCCATTCCAATGGCTGTAGTAATGGATTTCGGAAGCAGAGTAACATACTCCGAATGGGAAAGTCCAAACAGCTTTGCAAAAATCAAGACACTGACCATACTTGCAAGTACACCGGAAACAATTCCTATAACGACAGCTTTCAGATTCTTACGAAGCAGAGTAAGCTGTCTGTAAAGCGGTACCGCAAGACATACTGTAGCAGGAGTAAGCAGATAACTGATATACTGACCGCCTGCATTGTAGGTCTTATAATCCACCTGCATAAGCTGAAGCATTCCCATTACACATAGAATTGCAATCAAAAGAGGATTAAACAGCGCCATTTTAAACTTTTTCTTCAGTAAAAGACCGACCTCATATCCAGCCAGACTTAATGCCGCCCCGAAAAACAGGGAATTTTCTATAAAATTTATCATTTCTTATCTTTCCCCCTGTCCTTTCTGATCACAAACTGAGTACTGCGTCCAGTAACTACCATTACAATGACGGTTGTCAGAATTGTTATGAGCACAACAGGAAGCCAGATTGGCTGCAGATCACCCCACGCTTCCAAAAGTCCCACACCTGCAGGAACGAACATAACCGGCATAATTTCAACCAGAAAATCTGCTGCTTCTTCCACCTGCTCAAGTTTCAGAATTCCGCTTGCAAGTGCTCCAAGCATCAGCACAAGACCATATACACTGGCCGGCACCGGAAGAGGCAAAAGGATATGTAATCCCTCACCCAACGCTGAAACCAGCAAAATAATACAAAATTGCCTCAGATACTTCACTTTTTGTCTTCCTCCTCGCTGTCTCCACAAAGAAGTTCATTTGCAATTTCCAGATAAGGCTGAAGCTCCTCAAGAGAAGCCCTGCCATTTCGCTTCATCTTTGTAATCCCTGGATACTGTGCAGGGATAGATCTTGTCATATTTCTGTCACCGTAGATTTTCACCATATCTCCATTTTCCAAGGTATCCCCGGCAATTAATTTATCATTTTTGTTATAAATTCCTTCCTTGGGAATCGCTGCCTTGAAAACAGTTTTTTTATCCATATCTACGAATACCATTTCCTTCAGTATATCTCCGGCTTCCACATAAATAGCTCTTATAGCTTCATTTTCCAGACGTGCTTCCTCCTGTTTGTCTTTCTGTGCCTGTCTGGCAACCAGATTCCAGAACGAGCCGCCTACTACGCCAAAGATCACCAGAAGAATGACAATTCCTACAATGAATTTTACATCGATTTCTTTTTTCTCCACTGCAAATCCTCATTTCTTTCATGGCTTTTTCTTCTGCCCTATTATACATTATCTTGTTAAAATTGCAATGTCATCTTTCGACAATTCTCTCCCCTGTTTTTCCCAATTTTTCTACAACATAATTGTAAAACTGTGTTCTGGATATTCCTTTTTTCCACATTGCGACTGTTCAGAGCACGATTTTTTCCACCTGCCAGCTGCCGTTTTCCACGGTCATAACTGCCATGGTCACGTCTCCACCAAAGCGGCTTCTGCCGCAGCTTCCAGGGTTCAGCCACAGCCTTCCGTCAATTTCTTTTGCAAAATACTGATGACTGTGTCCAAAAATCACCACCTGGGTATCCCCTAACTCCCAGGCAACATCTTTCCTGTCATGAACCATAAAGAATTTCACATTTCCCACTGTAAAGTTCAAGCTTCTTCGCAGATTCTGTGCCCAGTATCCATCATTGTTTCCTCGCACTACATATAAAGCGCCCAATGATCTTATAGTATCCAGAAGCTCCGGTCTGTCCACATCTCCAGCATGAAAAATGCAGTCACAGGACTGTAATATGTCCAGAACTTCTGTCCGTAAAAGACCATGTGTATCTGAAATAATTCCAATTTTAATTCTCTTATTTTCTATCATTTCACCGTTCCTTATACCACATTCATCTATATTTTTTCAAAAAACAGCCTTTTCCTCAAAACAGACAGATTTTCCCATACTCGCCGTCAAATCCAGGTTTACAGATTACTTCTCTGTTTCTAAGTTTCCGAATGCCTGAAGCAATCATGTGACTACTTTCTTTCTCAATATCCGCAATGGGAATTTCCCTTAAAATATCAAATTCATTTCCCAGTTTCTGAAGCATCTTTTCATATTCACCAGTGACTGTTTTGGTGGTTACAGCCTTTCCAACACAGGCAGAAATCACCTCAGGAAGAGGTACAATGCTCTCAAAAGGTCTGGCATTTTTTCTCACAAACCCATTTTCTCTATCAGCCAGATCCATAATTCTGTGATTCACTCCCATAGTCAGTTTTTTCCCACATATAGGACATATTCCATGATACTTTTCTGCTTCTTCCGGACTCAGACAGATGTGACATTTTCTGTGTCCATCATAGTGATATTTTCCCTCTTCCGGGAAAAATTCCAGTGTTCCAAGAAAACCTTTTCCATATTGGACAGCACCATAAAGTCCCTGATAGGACAATTCAATGTCCAGTAAGTTAGCCTCTCTTCCAAGCTTTGATGGAGAATGTGCATCTGAGTTTGAGATCAGCTGAAGTCCATCAAGTGCAGATAAACGCCAGTTCATAGGTGGATCTGAAGATAATCCCGTTTCCACAGCATGAACATATGAAGTAAGATCTTCAAAACATTCTTCCATGGTATCAAACCCTGATGCGGCACCAAAAAGCCCGAAGTGGGGAGTCCAGATATGTGCCGGAACCAGCATTCCATCGGCACAGTTTTCCAGTAAAATTTCCAGAAGATCGTGACAATCAAGTCCCAGTATTGGCCTTCCGTCTGAGTGAATATTTCCAATCTTTTCCAGTCTCCCAGCTATTTTATCTGCTTCTTCAAGGCCGGATAAAAGAAGTACATTATGCACCTTGCGGCACTTTCCATTCTTCTTATAGATAGAACTGATCTCCCCTGTAATTACGAAACGGGGAGCTCCCCCAGGAAGCATTTTCGCCTCTTCCAGCACATATTCATCTCTTAACCGATACAGTCCACTTTCTGCCGGAACCAGCTTTTCTTTCAGTTCCTCCCGCCAGGCAGGATGGGTAAAATCACCGGTTCCCACTAAAGAAATTCCTTTTTTTCTTGCCCACAGATCCAGATATTCCGGGGTTCCAAGCTTGCTTGTTGCCATGGAATATCTGGAATGAATGTGAAGATCTGCGATTATTTCCACTTAATTAACTCCATTTCCGTCATTTATATTTTGATTTGCAACTGCTCAAAATTCTCAAAACTATAGAAAAAAACACTTTCCAATGTGTTCTTTTTATTTCTTTTTATACCAGTTTGTAATCCATTTTCCTGCTGCTGTCAGATTCTTTGAGGACCATTTTCCTGTATTACTGCAGCCGGATTTTATAAATGCAGAGCTTTCTGCCTTATTTGACAGGCTCCATGCCATATAGCTGATATTGTTTTTATCCAGGAAAGTCAGCCACTTTTTTGCTTCAGCTTTATCAAGTCCACCATTTCCAGAAGCATCACAGATACTAAACTCGGATACAAATAACGGCAGTCCTTTATCAAGGGCAGCCTGTGCTTTATCTCTCAGCCATTCCTTATGTGTTGCTGCGTAAAAGTGCAGGGTGTACATTACGTTTTTCCTGTATTTCTTACTAACCGGGGAAAGCGCAGCCTGATCTACATCCTGTGACCAGTTGGGCGTTCCTACCAAAATCACAGCTTTTTTGTCATAGGTGCGGATACCTTTTATAATCTTTTCAGCGTATTTTTTTATTGTACTCCAGGATGTTCCTCCATTTGGCTCATTACAGATTTCGTAGATCACATTGGTATTATTTTTGTATTTTTTTGCCATTTTTTTGAAAAACTTCAAAGCTTCTTTCTGATTTTGCTGAGGGTTTCCATCACTTAAAATATGCCAGTCAATAATCACATACATACCTGCATTTGTGGCGTATTTTACACCGTTATCAATACACGCTTCCAGCTTACGCCGATTGGATGCATCCCCGGTACAATAGCCGTTATATTCAGCAGTATACATGGCAAGACGCACTGCATTTACCTTCCAGTTTTTCTTCATAAAAGTAAATGCACTTTGATTTACATACTCTGGATACCAGGACAGACCATGGGTGCTGATACCTCTAAGCTGTACTTTTTTCCCACTGCTGTTTACAAGCTGTGTGCTTTTTACCTGTAATCTGGGAAGCTTGGACGCAGCCGCTACCGGTACACAGAATGCACATAAAAATACGATTGCAATAAGCAAACCGAACCATTTTTTTCCTTTTTTTCTCATTAAAAACCCTCCTCCATTAATCTCCAGCCGTTGTCTTTTAGCCACTTTTGTCTTTCCCGGTAATCTGGAAGGATCTTCTCAACTTCTTTCCAGAATGCCTGGGAATGGTTCATTTCCCTACGGTGACAAAGCTCATGGACCACCACATAATCCAGCACCTCAGGAGGTGCCAGAATTAACAGCCAGTTAAAATTCAGATTTCCATTTGCGGCACAGCTTCCCCATCTTGTTTTCTGTTGACGCAGGGTAATTTTCCCATAGCTTACCCCTAACTTTTCTGCATAATATGCCACTCGCCTTGGAATTACCACGCAGGCTTTATTCTGCAGATGCTGTCTTTCCAGGGCAGACAGCTTTTGTACGTTCTCCTTCTGTGCATCTCTTTTCTGGATTTTTTCCAGATTTTTCAGGATCCATTCTTGTTTTTCTTCCACAAATTTCTGAATTTTTGCTTCGGAAAGACGGAGAGGCGCGCGTACAACAACACTGCCATCAGCCTTAATTTCCAGGCTCATAGTTTTGCGGCTGCTGCGGATGATCTGGTAGGAAATCTGAGAGCTCAGCATAGGATTTTCTCCATGTAAGCGTTCATTTGCTGCTCCAGTATTTCCATCTTTTCCCTGGTGTCTTTCTCCTTATATTCCAACCGCTTTATAATCCTGGAAATGTAATCCTTTTCTTTCATGATCCGCCATGTTTCCTTAAAATTCAGGTCATAATACTGCGCTGCATAGGATACCCAGTAATCTACGGATGTAATCCGGTCAGGAGATGAAACTGCCTCTTTTCTCAGGCAGGATTCCCATACCTTTGGAGATATTTTGCCTTCTCCGGCATGCTCCTGAGGGACACCGATCATAGCCTCCACAGAATCCACCAGCTTCACTCTGCAATTGTCCAGCTTGTCTGCATCGCGGATCATTTTTGCGTGGAAAAGAGTTCTTTCGTCCTGAATTCCTTCCAGCCTGAAATCACTGTGTCTGGCAATTGCCACGCGAATGAGCTCATCATAGCTTCGGTCTTCTATGAATCTGCTGATCATCGGATTTTCTCCCTCAAATAACAGTTGTACACCGAATGCAGCGTGATCCATAGTGTCCGGTGAAAAGCTGTTATAAAGACGAAGCTGTTGGAATCTTCCAATATCGTGAAGCAGGGCAATAAGCTCCGCAAGCTGTTGGTCTTCCTCATTCAAATGCATTCTGTGACCAATTTCACGAGCACTTTTTACCACCCCATATGTGTGAATGATTTTTAATTTTATCTTTTCATCTTCTCTGTCATATCCATTTAAATAATCCTCGAAAACGCCTCTTGCATGTTTAAAATCTATCTTCAAAATGCCTTCCTTTCCGCTGTATCTTTTGCACATCCAGAGCGAATATTAAGTAACCGCTTTTGTCAATGTGCAGATACTGAACAGCAGCTCTTTTAATCCTTATTATAAACCACCTGGTTTTCTTTTCCAATAAAAGCGTCAGATTTTCGAAAATTTCTACAGACTTGCGAAGGTTTGATGCATAACGTATAATACAAGACAATGATAACATATATTAATTATAAGCAAACAAATTTCGCTATTGTTTACATTTCGTTACGGTTCACTGGTAACGTTCCGCGAGGCGTTTTTGTGAACAAAGTTCATAGATAACACAATTCTGCATGCTTCGTGAAACTTGTGGATAATACTCATTTTCAGGGAGGATGCCATGGCAGATAAAATACCTGATATTTCACCAAACGTAGACGAAACCATGAAGGAGCTTGAAACCCATGGTTCTTTTGAGCTGCCAGTAGAAACTTATACAGATAATTGTGAGATTTTCCGCTCCTTATACAACCACTGGCATAAAGAAATGGAGATCATCTGTATTGACAAGGGAAACGGGCTTGCAAGGCTTAACCGGGAAACACTGCGTCTGAAAGAGGGAGATCTTCTCATTGTCAACAGCGGTGTTCTGCATGGAATCAAGTCAGATTCCAGACATATTTTATATTACAGAAGCGTGGTGTTTGACCTTAGCTTTCTGGCGGGTCCTGCAGGGGATCTCTGTCAGGAAAAAGTAATCTCCCTGCTTATGGAGAACCGGGCAGAATTCACCCATCTGATCACTCCTGCCAATGAAAATTATAATAATATTTTCCATCTTTTCTGCGAGATCCATAAATGCCACAAGGAAAAACCGCCCTTCTATTATATGAAGCTGAAAGGACTTTTCTATGGGCTTTTTTATGAAATGCTGGCAGGAAATTACATCATTACTACAGATGCCGAACAGAACAGGAATCTTTTATCTGTAAAAAAGGTCCTGGACTATATCAGTGCCCATTACCGTGAGCCTCTGTCTGTAAAGGAACTGTCCGGTCTTTCCAATTACAGTGAATTCTATTTTATGAAGCTGTTCAAACAGTATACCGGAAAAACAGCAGCAGCCTACCTGAATGACTACAGACTTGAAAAGGCAAAGTCCCTGCTTTTGCATACAGATGCATCTGTGACGGACATTGCTCTAGATGTAGGTTTTAACAATACCAGTTATTTTATAAAAAAATTTCAGGAAGCCAATCAGCTGTCCCCTCACAAATTCCGCAAAAAAATGTCATAACAGAACAGTTTTGTTGTATTTTTCTAAGAGATGCATATGCTAATATAACACCATCGAACAAAGGTGATGTCCACGGCATCAGGCATACCGGTGGATTTCAGACGAGCATCATTCACACGCTCTCGAAAGGAGAAAATAATTATGAAAGCTTTAGAAACTATGATCCAGAACATGTTCCACAAAGACTGCGCAGCATGTACCGACCAGGAAGTATACGAAGCACTTCTCACCTATACAAAAGAGCAGTTAGCTGCAAAAGGCTATCACGATGGCAAGAAAAAAATTTACTATATTTCTGCCGAATTTCTCATTGGTAAGCTTCTTTCCAACAATCTGATCAATCTTGGAATCTACGATGAGGTTGCAGAATTTCTGAAAAAAAATGGCAAATCTCTTGCAGAAATTGAATCCGTTGAGCCGGAACCATCTCTTGGAAATGGTGGTCTTGGACGTCTGGCTGCATGTTTCCTGGATTCTATTGCAACACTTGGACTTCCTGGAGAAGGTATTGGTCTGAATTACCATCTTGGACTTTTCAAACAGGTTTTTGAAGACAATCTTCAGCATGAAGTACCGAATCCATGGATCACTCCTGATTCCTGGCTGACTGCTACAAATGTAACTTATATGGTTCCTTTCAGAGGTTTTTCCCTGAAATCTACCATGTATAGTATTGATGTTGCAGGCTATGAAAACAAAGCAATCCACCTTAATCTTTTTGACATTGATCTGGCAGATGAGTCCATGGTTCATGATGGAATTACCTTTAACAAAAAGGATATTCTCCACAATCTGACACTGTTCCTGTATCCGGATGACAGTGATGAAGATGGACGTAAGCTTCGTGTTTACCAGCAGTATTTCATGGTCAGCAATGCCGCTCAGCTGATTCTGGATGAGGCAGTTTCCAAGGGAAGCAACCTTCATGATCTGGCTGATTATGCTGTTGTTCAGATCAATGACACTCACCCAAGTATGATCATTCCTGAGTTCATCCGCCTTCTTGGTGAGCGTGGAATTGACTTTGATGAAGCTGCTGAAATCGTTTCCAATGTATGTGCATATACCAATCATACAATTCTGGCTGAGGCGCTTGAAAAATGGCCAATCCATTATCTGGAAGACATTGTTCCACAGCTGGTTCCGATTATCCGCAAGCTGGATGAAAAGGTAAAAGCCAAATATCCGGCTGAAAATCTTGCTATTATTGACAGCAATAATCTGGTTCATATGGCACATATGGACATTCATTATGGCTTCTCAATCAATGGTGTTGCAGCCCTTCATACAGAGATTCTGAAGAACTCCGAGCTGCATCAGTTTTATGAAATTTATCCTGAAAAATTCAATAATAAGACCAATGGTATTACTTTCCGCCGCTGGTTAATGTATTGCAACCAGCCACTGACCAAGTTTATTTCTTCACTTATTGGAGAGGGTTATAAAAAAGATGCCGATGAACTGAAGAAGCTTCTTGCTTACAAGGATGATCAGAAGGTTCTGGATCAGCTGCTTGAGATCAAGACAAATGCAAAGAAAATCTGCAAGGATTTTGTTCTGGAAAATACTGGTATCGAGATCGATGAAAACAGTGTTTTTGATATCCAGATCAAGAGACTTCATGAGTATAAACGTCAGCAGTTAAATGCTCTTTATATTATTTATAAATATCTGGAAATCAAAGACGGAAAGAAACCGGAACGACCGATTACTTTCATCTTTGGTGCAAAAGCAGCTCCTGCTTATTACATTGCAAAGGATATCATTCATCTGCTTCTGACTCTAGAAACCCTGATTCAGAATGACCCAGACGTAGCACCTTATATGAAGCTTGTTATGGTGGAAAACTACAATGTAAGTGCTGCTGAAAAACTGATCCCTGCTTGCGATATTTCCGAGCAGATTTCCCTGGCTTCCAAGGAGGCAAGCGGTACTGGAAACATGAAGTTTATGCTGAATGGTGCTATTACTCTTGGTACTATGGACGGAGCAAATGTGGAGATCAGTGATCTGGTTGGCAAGGATAATATTTATATCTTTGGTGAGTCCAGTGATGAAATTATCAAGCATTATGAGAAGATGGATTACAATTCCAGAGCAATTTATGAGGGAGATGCTGATATTAAAAAGTATGTAGATTTTATTGTCAGCGAGCCGATGCTGAAGCTTGGTAAAGAGGAACATCTGAGAAACTTCTATAACGAACTTTTGAATAAAGACTGGTTTATGACTTTGCTGGATCTCAAAGATTATATTAAAGTTAAAGATCAGGTATTTGCAGATTATGAAGACCGTAACAGCTGGGCAAAGAAAATGCTTGCAAATATCGGTGAGGCAGGATTCTTCTCTTCTGACAGAACCATTGCACAGTATAATAAAGATATCTGGCATTTAAACTAAAAAGTGCATCCCGCGGCAGTATATATAGCTGTCGCGGGATTTTTTTTAACAATATTCACATTTTCACTCTGAAGTATTACTCTTTTTCTGTTACTGTCTGCAGAGTCAACAGTGATTTTTTTCCCATTACTGGTCACTCCGTGACCAGTAACTTTTTCCTAAGTTCATACAAAATAGCGCAGCATAAACTTGCAAAATCGAAGATTTCCAATTACAATGAATACATCATTCATGAAAGGATTTTACAAAATGACAAAGGAAGAACTCGCTCTTGAAGTAATAGATCGATTAAAGAAAGAATACCCCCTGGCAGATTGCACTCTTGATTACGACGAAGCCTGGAAACTGTTGGTTAGCGTACGGCTGGCAGCACAGTGTACAGATGCCAGAGTCAATGTTGTAGTGCAGGATCTGTATGCCAGATATCCGGACGTAGCCGCACTTGCAGCAGCTACCCCTGAAGAAATTGAAGCGATTGTAAAGCCTTGCGGACTGGGAAAAAGTAAAGCCAGAGACATCAGCGCATGCATGAAAATCCTGCATGAAAAATACCATGACAATGTTCCATGTGACTTTGACGCTCTTCTCGCCCTCCCCGGTGTAGGACGCAAAAGTGCCAATCTGATCATGGGCGATGTATTCGGTAAACCAGCTATTGTCACTGATACACACTGCATTCGTCTCACCAACCGGATTGGCCTTGTGGATGGAATCAAGGATCCTAAGAAAGTTGAAATGGCACTGTGGAAAATCATTCCGCCGGAAGAGGGAAATGACTTCTGTCACCGCCTGGTAAACCACGGACGGGAAGTCTGTACTGCCAGAACCAGGCCTTATTGTGACAGATGCTGTCTCGCTGATATCTGCGCAAAAAACGGAGTAGACTAAAGCAAAGGCTTTCTGCAGGATATGCAGGTTTTAAAGCTCCCTATAAAAAGGAAGCATTTTCGCCCGGATATTTTCTCGAAAATGCTTCCTTTTACGGTTATTCTCCCACACTTCTTCTCAACGCAAACATAAAAATCTTCTCAAATCCCACACTCACTGCAATAATGACAATTGTCCATGCAAACAGGTCTGGTGTCTCCAGATACACCTTGGCTTTGTATAATTTTTCACCGATGGAACCAGCAGGAATGCCGATTACTTCAGCCGCAATTCCCGCTTTCCAACAGAGACCAAGTCCCAGTTTACAGGCAGTAACTGCATATGGCATAACCTGGGAAAGATAGATAAATTGTAATTTTTTTCCCACTCCCGCTCCAAAGGAATCTGCCATCTCCAGAAGCTGTTTGTCCGTCTGCCTGATTCCTTCCAGAATATTTGTATATACCACTGGAAAAACCATGAGAAACGAAATAAAAACGGATAAGTTTCTGGATGGGATCCAAATCAGGCACAGAATGATAAAAGAAGCAACTGGCGTAGCTTTTATCACCATGATCAATGGCTCCATCAGCACTTCCACAGCAAAAAAAGCAGAAGAAAGCGCCGCCAGAACCGTTCCCAGGATCAAAGCCAGAGAAAATCCCAGTATAATCCTTACGAAACTGAACACCACAGATTTCCAGAAATCTCCCATTACAATCAATTCGGTAAGTCTCTTTATAACAGAAACAGGAGATGCCAGAAGGATCTCCTGTTTCAGCCACATACTGGTCAGCTGCCATACCATAATCCATACAGCAGCTGCCACAATTTTATAAAATATCCGATATTTTTTTGCCTTATCAGCGTTTATAATAGAAGTCCTCATCTGGTAACTGACCTCCGATTGTTTCCGGATTCTGCTCATTTAGTGTGTTCAGATAGCCGGAAAGAATGGTCTGCATTTCGTCGCCCTCCATGAATACAATACTGCATTCCGGAATGGCTTTTGCTGCAACTTCTGCCGGAATAATATCATGGTTTCCAATGATCTGGGCAGCTGCTTCTGTATCAGAATTTACAAATTCTACAGAGTCCTTATATGCATCCATAAACGCATCAATATCTGCTTCATGCTCTTTCAGATAATCATTTCTGGCAATTACAACACCTGTTACCAGCCTGCTTCCATCTGTTGCAGAAGACTCCCAAAGCTCATTCAGGTCAAGGGCCACACGAAGGTTCTCATTCTTCATAAGTGCAGTGGTTACAAAAGGCTGTGGAAGAAGTCCAACTGCTGTCTGGTCTTCTGCAAGCGCTGCTACAACCTCTGCATGCTCAGACTTGTACTCAATGGTCACATCCTTCTCCGGATCCAGTCCATTAGACTTCAGAACAGAGTTTAACGCATACTCCGGAGTCGCACCTTTACCACTGGCATAGATCGTTTTTCCCTTTAAATCATCTACAGACTGGATGGAATCACCATTCTCCACCAGATAAAGAACACCAAGAGTATTTACTGCCAGAACGCTGACGTTTTTATCTGTTTTCTGATATAAAACGGAGGCTAAATTGGATGGAACAGCTGCTACATCTACCTGTCCCTGAACGATCATTGGAACAATTTCATCTGGAGATGCAGCAAGGGAAAACTCGTAATTCTCATCGTCCAGAAGCTGTGCCATTCCCATTGCAGTAGGTCCCTTCAGTGCCCCAATTTTCATTACAGAACTGTCTGAATCCGTCTCATCAGCCGGCTCTTCTGATGTCTCATCTGCCGCTTCCGTTTCTTCATTCTGTTCTTCTGCCAATACAATATTTGCGCTTCCAATACCTCCAGCCATTGTTCCAACACCAAGTGCAGCGGCCATAAACCATGATAATGCTCTTCTCTTCATAGAATGTCCTTTCCGGATCTTTACCTGATCCCATCAGTTCGTAATAGGTTACTGTTCACTGGTAACATTCCGCGAGGTGTTTTTTGTGAACAAAGTTCACAGAAAACCCGAGAGTTGCGGCGCGAAATCATGCAAAGCATGATTTCTGTGCATCGCGAAGCGTGTTACTGTGAACGGAGTGAACAGTAACCGTAATAGAAAATATACTGCTGCAGCAGTCAGATATTTGTCTCTTGGATTTATAGTCAAACTATATGCGTCATAATCATTATCCAGATCAAAATATGGGCTTCAAAAAAGAGAAGTTCAGCTTTATCACAGTCAAAATGCCCTGGTTCTACCGATATTATGATTTATACTGTCTAAAGAAAAGGGTCAGACTGTCCAGGGCCTTGGCAAGGACAAGCGCTTCCTTCTCGTCCAGTACATCAAGCACTGCATCTGTCATTTTGCGGTGAAATTCCGCATGGTGATGATATGCCTTTCTTCCTTTCAGGGTGAGATGGATAAATACCACACGGCGATCCTGCTCACTTCGCTCCCTTGTGGCGTATCCCTTTTTTACAAGGCTGTTCATGGAAGTAGTCAGGGAACCTACGGTGATATTCAGTTTGGCCGCAATGTCGGACATTTTGTTCCCGCCAAGGCCTACAGCTTCAATAATATGCATATCATTATTCGTGATATCCTTATATTCTTCCGTAATGATCGCCTGCTCTTCCAGCTCCATAATCTCGTTGAACAGATGTACCAGTACATCATTAATAACTTCCCTGTTCTCCACTCTTTTCTCTCCTATAATGTGACAACATTATTTTCTATAAAACATTCAAGCAAATATTTACGGTAAGTATATCACAATTTGATATGTTTTTCTACAATTTTACAAATTTCTAAAACGAGTATAGCGCTTATTCAGTAATTTTTCCGGATCAAGCAACTGATAAGTTTCCAGGAATTCTTCTATTCTGTTTTTCAACTCTTCCATGGTATCTGCCATATTTTCTCTGGTAAGAGGCTGATTCTCAGGGATTACCTGCTCAATAATTCCAAGCTCCTTCAGATCTGCGGCTGTCAGCTTCATTACTTCTGCGGCTTCCTTTGCCCGTGTGCTGTCTTTCCACAAAATAGATGCAAAGCCTTCTGGTGAAAGAATTGAATAAATGGAATTCTCCATCATCCAGACCTGATCACCTACGGCAAGAGCAAGGGCTCCACCGCTGCCGCCTTCTCCGATTACAATAGAAAGCACCGGAACTTTAAGGCTGGAGAGCTCATACAGATTTCGGGCAATTGCCTCTCCCTGGCCTCGTTCTTCCGCCTCCAGTCCACAGAATGCCCCAGGTGTATCCACAAGGCAGATCACTGGTCTGTGGAACTTTTCTGCCTGCTTCATAAGCCGTAGGGATTTTCGGTAACCTTCCGGAGAAACCATGCCAAAATTATGGGCAATATTCTCTTTTGTACCATTTCCTTTTTCCTGGACAATCACAGTTACAGGCTTTCCTGCCAGGTATGCAATACCGCCAACCAGAGCCGGGTCATCACCAAAAAGTCTGTCTCCATGAAGCTCTGTAAAATAATCAAACAACCATGGAAGATAATCTTTTCCTGTTGGGCGTTCTTTGCTTCGTGCAAGAGAAACATGCTCCCAGGCAGATTTTTTTGCTGTGATTTTCGTCGTAAAATCCACATTCAATTTGCTGTTTACAGACATGCTATCAGCTGAATCAGATTTTTTTACAGAAATATTCTCTGCATTTTCCTGCCCGTCCAGACTTTCTGCGCAGTCATTTTTACAGTGCATTTTCAAGAGTCTGGCCAGTGTTTCTTTCATGTTCTTTCGTTCTGCAATCTGATCAATAAATCCATGTTCCAACAGAAATTCTGAACTCTGAAATCCTTTAGGAAGCTTCTGCCGGATCGTTTGTTCTATCACTCTGGGACCTGCAAAACCAATTAATGCACCTGGTTCTGCCAGGATAATATCTCCCAACATGGCAAAGCTTGCTGTCACACCACCGGTAGTTGGATTCGTAAGGACACTGATATAAAGAAGCCCGGAATCGCTGTGTCTTTTTAAAGCTGCGGAAGTCTTTGCCATCTGCATCAGGGATACAATTCCTTCCTGCATTCTGGCACCTCCTGAGCAGGCAAAAAGCACTACAGGCAGACGTTCCTGTGTTGCCCTTTCCACTGCTCTGGTAATTTTTTCTCCCACATTTTCTCCCATACTAGCCATGAGAAAACGGCTGTCACACACTCCAAGCACTACAGATATTCCGCCTATTTTTGCCTTTCCTGTGACAATTGCTTCGTCCAGGTTTGTCTTTTCCTGAAGCTTTTTTACCTTCTCTTCGTACCCTTTATAGGACAAAGGATTACTTATTGGCATTACCCTATCCCACTCTTCAAAGGTTCCTTCATCTGCCAGCATTTCGATTCTTCTCCTTGCATGAACACGGAAATAATTGCCGCAATGCGGACAGATATAGGCATTCTTTTTCACCTCATCTACAAATACAGCGGCCTTGCAGGCATTGCATTTCTTCAGCATACCATCCGGCACTTCTGGTTTCAGTTCTTTATCTGCACCTGCAGATTTGTTTGCAATTGTACGTTTAAAGGCATATCTAAGCTTCATTTACCTTCACTCCTCCGATCTGATGACTCTCCAGAAAGCCGATATCAAATACACCTTTCTGATAGTCCGGATCGTTCATAATTTCAAACTGATAGTCTACATTTGTATCAACACCCTGAATGATCATTTCTCCCAGAGCGCTTTTCATTTTTGCAATTGCTTCCTCACGGTTATTGCCGTGTACGATCAGCTTTGCAAGCATGGAATCATAATACGGTGGAATCTGATAACCATTGTAAATTCCTGTATCTACCCGGATTCCCTGGCCTCCGGGAAGATGAAGATCCGTGATTGTTCCAGGTGACGGGCGAAAATTTTTCCATGGATTTTCGGCATTAATACGACATTCTATAGCATGTCCCTGAATATGAATATCTTCCTGGGAAAAAGGCAGAGCTTCCCCGGAAGCAATCCTTAACTGCTCCTTAACCAGATCCAGACCGGTAACCCATTCTGTCACAGGATGCTCAACCTGAATACGGGTATTCATCTCCATAAAATAAAATTTCCCTGTCTTTTCAAGGAGAAATTCAATAGTTCCGGCATTTACATAATGTGCTGCTTTCGCCGCTTTTACTGCTGCAATTCCCATCTCTTTCCGCAGCTCTTCTGACACTGCCATAGAAGGAGATTCTTCAATCATTTTCTGATGATTTCGCTGAATCGAACAGTCCCTTTCTCCAAGGTGTACTACATTTCCATGACTGTCTGCAAGGATCTGAAATTCAATATGTCTGGGATGTTCCACAAAATGCTCGATATACATGGTTCCATCTCCAAATGCGATCTGAGATTCCTTCTGGGCTGTAAGAAATGCCAGTTCAAAGTCCTCCGGAGAGAAGGCAGTTCTCATACCTTTTCCACCGCCTCCAAGAGCTGCTTTTATGATGACCGGATAGCCAATCTGACTGGCCTCTCTTGCTCCTGTTTCCACATCCAGAATAGCTTTTGTAGTGCCGGGGATTACTGGAACTCCTGCTGCTTCCATGGTATTTCTGGCAATCTGTTTGTTTCCCAGATTCTGGATTACCTGTGATGGAGGTCCCACAAAAGTGATGCCGCACTGCTCACAAATCTGGGCAAATCTGGCATTTTCAGATAAGAAGCCAAATCCAGGATGTATTGCATCTGCACCGGATACTATGGCGGCACTGATAATACTTTCCATATTCAGATAACTTTTAACAGAAGGTCCCGGTCCAATACAGATGGCTTCGTCTGCAAGCTGCGTATGCAGGCTTTCTTTGTCTGCCTCAGAATACACTGCAACTGCTTCTATTCCCATTTCCCGACAGGCGCGGATGATCCTTACGGCAATTTCTCCGCGATTGGCAATTAATAACTTTCTGATCATAATTTCACCCTTCCGAGTATCGTTATATATATCTATCTAGCCCACCATAAAAGTAAGTTCCGCTTTCACTACAACCTTTCCATCCACAGTTGCCACAGCCTCTCCAACACCCATAGGCCCTTTCTGTTTCATGACTTTCATTTCCAGTTTTAGCTTATCTCCAGGCTGAACTTTCCCTTTAAACCGGCACTTATCAATGCCGCCAAAGTAAGCAATCCTGCCTTTGTTTTCAGGCTTGGAAAGAATCGCGACCGCACCTGTCTGTGCCAGTGCCTCCACGATCAGAACGCCTGGCATTACCGGCTCCTGGGGAAAATGTCCTTTAAAAAAATCCTCCCGGAATGTGACACATTTATAGCCAACAGCAAATTCTCCCGGTTCATAATCTTCGATGTAGTCAACCAAAAGGAACGGGTGACGATGAGGAAGGATTTCCTCAATTTGTTTTATATTTAAGTGATTCATATCTGCTCCTATTTCATTGAAAAACAAATGTATTTATCCTATTTTTGATAAAATGGTCTGCGTGTCAAAAGGGATTCTGACCTTTTAACATGGATATTATAAAATTTAGCTTCTTTCCATATCAACGGATTACAAATAACGGCTGTCCATACTCTACAGGCTGACCGTTTTCAACCAGAATTTCTGCAACTTCTCCATCAAAATCGCTTTCAATATCGTTCATCAGTTTCATAGCTTCTACAATAGCAAGAATCTGTCCTTTTTTTACTATATCTCCCACTTTTACAAAGGCAGGAGCATCCTCAGATGGAGCTGCATAGAATGTTCCTACCAGAGGAGATTTCACAGTATTTCCTGTTGGTTCTCCGTTGGAAATCATTGTATCTGAAGCCTGTTTTTTCTCACTTGCAGAAAGTTCTTTATCCGCCATTTTTCTATCTGGAGCCTGTTCTGAAATGCTATACTTTTCTCCATATACGAAACCTTTTTCTCCTGTTTCAGCACCAGATAATATGTTATTTTGCATGGTTCCAGGTATGATCACAGGTGCAATTTTATTATTTAAAGTCAGTTTCACTCCATCACTTTCATAGCAGAAAGACTCCAGATGAGAAGCTGATACATGGTCAACCAACTTTAATATCTGTTCAAATTCCATGATTTTTTCTCCTTATTTACAGCAATTTCTGCAGCAATTCATACTTTAAATGTAGCTGTTCAGTACCTTCAAAGTTACAGGCTTCGCAAACTGATATTACTCACTTTTACCTGTATTTTTTCATTAAAAGTACTGCGTTATGTCCACCAAATCCAAGAGAATTACTCATAGCATAATTTACTTCCTGCCGTGTTGGTCCGCCGATACAATAATCGAGATCCAACTCTTCTTCTGTCTCCTTTGTGCCTACAGTCTGATGAATAAAACCTTCCTCAATGGACTTCACACAGACAACAGCTTCCACACCTCCGGCGGCTCCTAAAAGATGTCCGATCATAGATTTAGTAGAATTGATTTTTACCTTCTTTGCCGCATCTCCAAGTGCTGCTTTAATGGCTCTTGTCTCAAAGAGATCGTTGTGATGTGTACCGGTTCCGTGCGCATTAATGTAGTCGATTTCTTCAGGTTGTACACCAGCTTCTTTCATGGCATCCGTCATAGCATGCGCCGCTCCGCTGCCGTCTTCAATCGGAGAAGTAATGTGGTAGGCATCGGCAGTTGCGCCATATCCCACTACCTCAGCATAGATCCTCGCACCACGTGCTTTTGCATGCTCAAGTTCCTCCAGAACAACAACTCCGGCTCCTTCTCCAATTACGAAACCGCCTCTTTCTTTATCGAATGGAATGGATGCACGATATGGATCCTGACTGGTGCTAAGAGCGGTCAGATTCGTAAATCCAGCCACACCAACCGGGCTGATCGCACCTTCCGTTCCCCCTGCGATCATAACTTCTGCATCGCCATACTGGATTGCACGAAATGCATCTCCGATACAATGTGTTCCAGACGCACAGGCAGTCACTACGTTGGTGCATTTTCCCCTTGCACCAAGCGCAATGGATACGTTTCCAGCGGCCATATTGCTGATCATTTTGGGAACAAGAAGAGGGTCAACCTTGGATGGTCCGCGCTGGATCAGTCTCTGATCTGCTGCCTCCATTGCAGGAAGGCTTCCAATGCCAGAACCCACAATTACCCCGATGCGGAAAGGATCTTCTTTTTCCATTTCAATTCCTGCATCTGCCATAGCTTCCTTTGATGCAGCCACTGCATACTGGGAAAACAACTCCATTCGTTTGGCAGCTTTAAAATCCATATAATCTTTTGCATTAAAATTTTTTACTTCTGCAGCAAGCTTCACCTTAAAATCTGCAGTATCAAATCTGGTAATTTCTCCGATTCCTACCTTACCTGTTTTTACACTTTCCCAGAAGGCCTGCACATTATTTCCCACAGGTGTTACTGCTCCAAGTCCAGTCACCACTACACGTCTTTTACTCATAACATTCCTCCGTCTACGCACAAAACCTGCCCTGTAATATATCTGGCTTCCGGTGATGCCAGGAATGCTACTGCCTTGGCTACATCCTCCGGTTCACCATAAGTTCCCATAGGAATATTCTTCAAGGTTTCTTCTTTTACCTTATCAGAAAGTACATCTGTCATGTCCGTTCTGATAAAGCCAGGAGCAACGGCATTTACGGTAATTCCTCTTGATGCAAGTTCCTTTGCTGCAGTCTTTGTGAGACCGATCACACCTGCTTTTGAGGCTGCATAATTAGCCTGTCCGGGGTTTCCGCCGATGCCAACAATGGATGCCATATTTACAATGCGTCCGCTTTTCTGCTTCAACATCTGTCTGGTCACATGACGAATGCAGTTAAAAGTTCCTTTAAGATTTGTATCTATAACCCTGCAGAAATCTTCCTCACTCATTGCCATCAGAAGCCCGTCTTTTGTAATTCCTGCATTATTCACCAAGATATCTATCTGTCCATATTTTTTTACTGTTTCTTTAATAAAAGCACCGCAGGCATCAAAGTCAGATACGTTGCACTGACTGGTTTCAGCCGAACCTCCGGCAGCAATAATCTCTGCTTTCACTGCCTCTGCTTTTTCTTTTGAACCATTATAATTTATAACTACAAATGCTCCCTTAGCAGCAAGTTCAAGAGCAATTGCTCTTCCGATTCCACGGGAAGCACCTGTTACAACTGCAATCTTTTTTTCTGCATTCATTCCTTGTTTTACTCCTGTAAAGTCAGGTGAATATCATATTTTTCCAGCACGACAAACATTAACTTTTCCTTTGTTAACCACTTCTGAATTTCTCCGTATCGGCTGCTTCTGATAATACCTGTATTATTTTAATTAACTGTTTTTGGTCTTATTTTCTACTGTGTATAAGATCTGAAATCTGTTCAAGATCTTCCACATTCTGAATATTATAGGTCTTCATTTCCGGCGCTATTTTCTTCATAAAACCAGCCAAAGTCTTTCCGGGACCAATTTCTACGAAAGTATCCACACCCTCCTGAATCATCTTTTCCACACTCTGCTGCCAGAGAACAGAGGAAGAAATCTGCCTTGCAAGAAGATTTTTTGTCTCGCTGATGTCTGTCACATACTGGGCGGTCACATTGGTCACATAAGGAATCTTCAGACCGGAAAGCTCTACTTTTGACAGTTCTTTTTCCAGTTCTTTTCCTGCATTTTGAAGCAAAGAGGAATGAAAAGGGCCACTTACTGCAAGGGAAAGTACACGTCTTGCACCGGCTTCTTTCAGCTTCACAGAAGCTTCTTCTACAGCAGGTTTTGGTCCTGTGATAACAATCTGTCCAGGGCAGTTATAATTGGCAATTTCAGCCTTTGTTCCTGCAATTGCGTTCTGGATCTTATCTGCATCAAGACCTATAACAGCTGCCATAGAGCCTTCTCCTGCCGGCACTGCGTGTTCCATAAGGATTCCTCTTTTTCGCACAGTTACTATGGCATCTTTCACACTCATTCCACCTGAAACAGCAATGGCACAGTACTCTCCAAGGCTTAATCCGGCAGTTATATCCGGATGAAGCCCACACTCCTCCACCACTTTTTCCATTGCAAGACAGGTGGTTACCAGTGCTGCCTGCGTATATTCCGTAAGGTTTAATCTGTCATTTTTTTCAAAGCAAAGAGCTTTCATATCCAGAGAAAGCCATTGACTTGCCTGGTCAAAAACCTGTCTGGCAGAGGGATACTTTTCATAAAAATCCTGTCCCATTCCAGCCTTCTGTGCTCCCTGTCCAGGGAAAAGAAATGCGATCTTACTCATAAATTCCAGTTCCTTTCAACAACGCATCCGTCTCTTTTACCAACTTTCTGATCAGTTCCTGACAGCTCATCTGCTCCTTCACAAGTCCTGCACTCTGACCAGCCATAACGCTTCCCATTTTCACATCTCCGTCTACAACAGCACGGCGCAGGCTGCCAAGCGTCATCTGCTCCAGTTCCTCAAACGGAACTCCTTCTGCCTCTTTTTTCAAGTATTCTTTTGTCATCTGATTGCGGAGAGCACGTACCGGATGACCGGTGGAACGACCGGTTACCTTTGTATCAATGTCCTTTGCTTTCAGTATCATATCTTTGTAATTCTGATGTGCCCAGCACTCTGTGGTTGCCACAAAATGAGTTCCCATCTGAACGGCTTTTGCACCAAGCATGAAGGCTGCTGCAATCCCTCTTCCGTCTGCGATTCCACCAGCTGCAATAACCGGAATGTTCACTGCATCTACGACCTGAGGCACCAGAACCATTGTGGTTGTCTCACCGATATGGCCGCCGGATTCACATCCTTCTGCCACTACGGCATCCGCTCCGCATCGCTCCATTCTCTTTGCGTGAGCCACAGAAGCAATAACCGGAATGATCTTTACTCCTGCTTCCTTCCACATTTTCATGTATTTCTCAGGGTTTCCTGCACCGGTTGTAACCACTGGAACTTTTTCTTCCACAATTACCTGTGCAATCTCATCTGCGTATGGACTCATCAGCATAATATTCACACCAAAAGGTTTATCGGTCAGTTTTTTCACCTCCCGTACCTGCTGACGAACCCAGTCTGCAGGAGCGCTTGCGGCTCCAATCAGCCCCAGCCCGCCAGCTGCTGAAACAGCTGCTGCCAGATGATATTCTGCCACCCAGGCCATGCCGCCCTGAATGATCGGGTATTCAATTCCAAGTAATTCCGTAACTTCTGTTTTCATGAAATTCTCCATTCTGTAATTCCGTTATACCATGCCCACCTATGGCAAATACATGCCGGAATCATCCTGTAAACAACATATATTTCTTGACATTCCGGCTTATTATTTATGTATACTGCCAAAGCCTGAATACAAAATTTCCAAATTACTGGCGACTCTGAAGATAGCTTTCCACATCACCGATGGTCTTAATATTCTCAAGATCTTCAGTAGGAATCTCTACCTCAAACTCTTCCTCCAGTGCCATTACCATCTCAAAAAGATCAAGGGAATCTGCTCCGAGATCTTCTTTGAAAGATGTTTCTGCTGTCATTGTACTTACGTCTGCTCCTAATGAATCTGCTGCAATTTCTTTGATTTTTTCTAACATTTTTTTGTTCTCCTTATTTTGTTTTTTAGATTTTCAAATCCATTTTTCAACTTTTTATGATTCAAAGCTTTACATGGTTGCTGTTCACTTTATATGACCAGAGTGTGTTTGAAAAAGACATTCTGCAAAATATACTGTAAAATAGGGCGCGCAGATTGCGGAAATGATTTTCAAAACGCTCTCTAACAACCTGTATTTATCAGCCTGAATTACCTGATTTCCAGAGCAAAGCAGCTTTTTTATCTGCTATAGTTTTATTTTTCAAAGCCCTGATACACATTTTTACCACTGAAGCAGGCTGGCTCCATAGGTAAGTCCACCGCCAAATCCTGAAAGGATAATCCAGTCTCCTGAATTTAATCTGCCTTTTTTATTCCACTCATCCAGGAGAAGCGGAATGCTTGCGGAGGATGTATTTCCCAGATTTTCTATATTCATCGGATACTTTTCCAAAGGTTCGTTCATGTGTTTTGCCACTGAAGCAACGATTCTTTTATTCGCCTGATGAAGCATGTAAAAGCGGATTTCTTCTTTTGTTTTTCCTGCTTTTTCCAAAACCTCCATAATCACTTCCGGAACTTTGGAAACTGCAAATTTGAATACTTCTTTTCCATCCATCTGCATGTAAGTTGAAGAAATATCTGCGTCTTTTTCTATAAATTGCTGCTGATTGCGGCTGACACAGGTAAGGGCTTCGCCTTTACTTCCAATAGAATGAACAGCCTGGGTATAGACTGCATTTTCTTCCGCTTCCAGCACCACCGCACCGGCGCCATCGCCAAACAATACGCAGGTACTTCTGTCCTTCCAGTTTGTAAGATGGGAAAGAGTTTCAGAACCAATTACCAATGCCCTGCGATAAATCTGCTGCCCCAGATAGGCTTGAGCTGTATTCAATGCCAACAGAAATCCTGTACATGCACCGTTCAGATCAAAGCAGGCTGCGTTCACTGCACCGATCAGTTTCTGCACTTCACAGGCAGCACATGGCATAATCCTTTCAGATGACATGGTAGACACCAGGAGCAAGTCAATCTCTTCCGGTCGCATTCCTGCATCTGAAAGAGCTTCCTCAGCCGCACGAGCTGCCATATAAGCAACGGTCTCTCCACCGCTTGCAATATGTCTTTGACCGATTCCGGTTCGCCCACGAATCCACTCATCACTTGTATCCATCATGTGGGACAGTTTGTCATTGTCCCACACCTGAACCGGCCTGTAGGAACCGGTTCCCTTTATTTTTCCAACCATAATACCCTCCAGGTATGTTGTGTAGTTTCTTGTTTTTAATTTAAAATAGTTTGATTATCAAAGTATATCATATTTTTGGGCTTTGTCAATAAAAAATACTGTCAAAACCAAACTTTATTTTGTTTCGGTTCTGACAGTATTTAGGGGTTATTTCTTTACTTTGACTTTGCAGGTAATTTTTTTGTTTCCTGACTTCACTGTAATTGTAGCTGTTCCTTTCTTTTTCGCAACTATTTTTCCTTTTAAATTTACTGCTGCTACTTTGGAATTGGAACTTTTATAAGTTACTTTTTGCTGGCTGGTGACTGGTGTGAGAGTAACTTTCAGCTGAAAGCTTTTTCCTTTTCTGGCAAGGATTATATTCCGTTTATTCACGGAAACAGACGTTGTTTTTACAATGCCTTTCTGCACTTTTACCTGGAAAATCCTGCGGCTTCCGTTGGTATAAGTGATGGTTACCGTTGCTTTTCCGGCTTTTTTACCAGTGATTTTGCCCTTCTTATCCACTTTGACAATTTTCTTATTGGTGGTGCGGACTGACTTTATTTTACCACCGGACTTGTAGGTTTGTTTTACCCGTAAGGTAAGTGTGGTGGTAGTTTGCACGGGTGTCGCAGTCGGCACTGGGGTTGCAGTCGGGATTGGAGTGACGCTTACAGTGGGTATCGGTGCTACGCTCGCGGTTGGGGTCGGTTCCGCACTTACGATCGGCGTCGGTTTCACGCTTACGGTCGGAGTCGATTCCGCACTTGCAGTCGGGGTCGGAGCCACACTTACGGTTGACGTCGGTTTCACGCTTACGGTCGGAGTCAGTTCCGCACTTGCAGTCGGAGTCGGTTCTACGCTTACGGTCGGAATCGGTTCTGCACTTACGGTTGGCGTCGGTTTCACGCTTACGGTCGGAGTCGGTTCCGCACTTGCAGTCGGAATCGGTTCTACGCTTACGGTCGGAGTCGGTTCTGCACTTACGGTTGGAGTGGGTATCACGCTTACGGTTGGGGTCGGTTCCGCACTTACAGTCGGGGTCGGTTCCGCACTTACAGTCGGGGTCGGTTCCGCACTTACCGCCGCAGTTGGTGTCACTGTAGGCACAACTGTAACTGCGGGCTCATTTTTCCCCTTATTATCTGCATAACTCTCTTCTGCCAGAACCGGCAAAATAAACACAGGACCAGCCGTTTCTGCTGAAGTAGTAGAAAAACTGGTATACTCCACACGCTCCTCACCAATGGTAATATATTGCCCCTTTGTAGCCCTTCCTACCAGCAAATACCGTGAAGATGGCGGGGTTCCCACATCATCCCATGTGGCATCCACCAGATACCAGTTTCCATCATCCATCTGTACATAATTCCACATGTGCGCTCCAGGAGTTCCTGAAGAAGTTCCCCTGGCTGTTCCGCTGACACAGGCACAATTTATTCCCATATAATAGCAGAAAATTTTCATGGATTTCGCATAGCCCTCGCAGACAAATGCAGGATCTGCATCCAGAAACAACGAGGCGGCAGAATGCACCCACAAAGTATTATCGTTCCTGTAAGTAACTCTCTGACAGATATAATCATGAATCCGCTTTATTTTCTGCTCCATATCCATGCCCACAGTCTGCTCATTCAGCTCTGCAACAGCACTCTGAACACCACCCATAAAATCCCCCATTCGAGTATGGGCATTCTCACTGATTTCCCTGTTCGCCGGTTTAAAGGTGAAATTCTTAAAGGTTCCCCTGTATCCGGTAGAAGAGGATCCATCCCGAACACAGCTGACCCGGTATCCATAGTTGCTGCCCCTGAACCAGAATGCCTGTGGATAATCATAGGAAAAAGCATCTGAAGCTGCCTGAATGGCTGTTTTCACATCATCGGTAGCCTGTACATAGCTTTCTCCTTTTCTCTGAAAACTGCCATCCTCAACAACTGCTTCAAATGTAATGGTATCAGGAAATTCAAAAAGAAAATCAACACTGTCCAGATACTGGCTGTAATCCACCACATAATTCTGCACCAGAAGATCATACAAGGCCTTTGCATTTCCATCCAACTGAGCACCATAGCTATCCGTGTAATAGTCCAGAGAAAAAAGGCTGATGCCGCTGTCAACGGAATCTCCTGCAATAGCACCGGAGATGATCTCACCAGATTCTTCTGCCTCAATCCTGTCATTTTCCTCTGTGGAAATTTCAGCCTGAAAGCCATTTAAATCCTCATTCCCCACTTCAGGAGCAGCTGAAAATTCCTCCTCGTTCTCCTCGTCAGCCCATATTTCTTCTACTGCCCCAAAGCCTTCTGCATCCTGCATTTCTGCGGCAACGCACAGGGGCTGAGCAGCCATGACAAATGTTGAAAGTATAACCAGTAAGCGCTTCCGTTTCTTCATTTATCCCTCTCTTTTCTTATAAATCATTGCATATTTATTTCCAATTCGTTATAATATTTTAACATGAAATTTTATTTTTGTGTGAATAGCAGAGCATATTTCACAAATATTTTTTACACAGGAGATTCTATATATGAATAAAGAAAAGAAAATACCAGGACATATCCTCTCGCTTTTTATCATTCTTCTCTCTATCAGTGGTGTATGTCTTCTTATGTATAAAGCCCAGTTTCGGTTTAACCTTCATCAGCCCATTGAATATGTTATGATGACAACTCACAAGCCCACAGGTACCATAACCTTGACCTCGGATTCCCCCGTTCTTACAGAGACATTTACCTGTACAGTTCCTGAGTTGAAGATGTTTACACTTGAGGGCACTGCAAAAAATAAAAATTCCGATGCCCGCCTTTTCATCACTCTGGCAAATGCAGATTCCGGAGAAATTTATTATCAGGCAGAACACGCACTTTCCGTTTTCCGAGCAACAAAAAAGAAAGAACTGACCTGCGATCTGCCCCAGCCAGTAAGTGCCTCTGAAAATGCACATTTACAATTAAAACTGGAATTAATAAATGGGGACAAAACGGTTCTTTCTTTTACATCAAATGAAAAACAGGCCCTGGTTCAGGAGTTTAACAACGATACAAACAGCCATACAAATATTATTTATTCCTTCACTTACGGCGACAATAATTTCATGCTTTATTTTTATATTGCGCTGTGTGTGATCTTGCTTTTATTTATAATAATGACATTTTATCTGATCATTATCCGCCAGATGACTGTGACGAAATTTTATATTCCTGTTGCTTTATTTCTGGGACTGATTTTCCAATGTCTGGTTACTGTTCACGGAGTTCCGGATGAACCAACGCATTTTGATGCAGCTTACAGCCTTTCTAACAAAATGCTGTTTGTAAAAAATACGGAAACCCCAGGCAATACCATATATAAACGGCGTTGTGATGCTCAGTTAAGCGATATGTTAAGCAATGGACTGGAGACGAACTCCTACTACCAGCTTCTGTTTCACAGCTTTGAGTTTGCTTCGGATACGGATCTGATTGAAATTTCCTATGTAAGCACATCAGGTCTGGTTCCTGCAGTCGTTTATGTTCCGGCTGCAATAGGACTTAGTATTGGACGGCTGCTGCATCTTTCCCCCATGCTTACCTTCCAGCTGGCAAGGATCTGCAGTCTTGTGGTATTTATCCTTCTGGTCTATTTAGCCATTTGCATTGCACCATTTGGAAAAAATCTTCTGGGAGCACTTGGGCTTTTGCCTATCACACTGCAGCAGGCAGCTTCTGCTTCCTATGATTCTGTGATAAACGGGTTCATCTTTTTGTTTACGGCACTGTGTTTTTACCGTTTACATAACCCTAAGCGAAAAAAAAGTTACCTGATCGCTCTTGGATTTCTGGCACTGTTCATTGCAATTGTGAAAGGCGGGGTTTACCTTCCACTTTTGTTATTGCTGCTCATGTGTTTTTCCCATGTGCCCCATCATCACATGCATAAAAAGATGCGCTGGATCGTTCCTTTATGTATCTGCGTGGGAGCTGTCCTTTTAATTGCAGTTACTTTAATTAAATTTATGCCTATGTTTTCTGCAATGTTTGCCACAGATATTTCTGCGGATCCGGAAAATACTATTTATCCGATTTCATATGTATTCCAGCACCCGCTCCAGACCATTTATATTTTATGGAATACGGTCATCCAGTGCAGTGACACCATTCTACGAGGCTTATTAGGTGGAAAATTATCCTGGCTGGATATTAATATCAACTGGTCCCTTTTAATAGTATTCCTGATCATTCTTTTACTGCTTGTAAACGTAAAAGGAGACGCCCCGGTTTTCACCAGGAAAAACCGGACATTTATCGCCTTTAGCTGTCTGGGATCTTTGCTGCTGATCATGTTTTCCATGATGGTCGGTTATACCACAATGGATTGTGATCATATACAGGGCATTCAGGGACGTTATTTTCTTCCTCTTGCTCCAGCGCTGTTTTCCCTGTTCTCTACAGCTATGGTGTCTGTGGATCATAACCGCAGCTGTAAAATATGGGAAACTATGATGGTGATTGAAAGTCTTGTTGTTGTACAGGCTATAACAATGATCATATAACAAAAAGTGGAAGCCTTTTTTGTGCTTCCACTTTTTATTATTTCTCCAGGCAGACATATCTTCTCTAGAGCGTGTTTGAAAAGGGCTTTCTGCAAGATGTGCGTCACAATTTGTGGGAGATTTTGTCCGGATGAGGGCGCCGTAGCGGGCTACGACAATCGAATTCGGGCAAAATATACCGCAAAGTGGGGCATGCAGATTGCGGGAATGATTTTTCAAACAGGCTCTAGCGTTACTACCATATATGAACGTTCGTGCTTCGCACTGCTGTCCAGAACTTTCATAATAATTTGTTATACTGCTCCTGTATTCTCTGCAGTTCCATTTCAAAGTCCTGCCGGTTCTTCTGAACCATTGTCTGCAGGACCAGTCCGGAAAACAATGACTGAATTGCTCCCAAAACAGCAAAACCACATACGATCAGAGTAGGAATTTTTCCCACGCGTCCGGTTTCAAGGAAGGTTACAAATACCGGGATAAAGAATCCAATTCCAAGGATCAAAAGCACTGCTGCCACCAGTCCGAAGAATGCCATTGGCTTATAATTGCGGTATAATTTGGCTATGGTTTTCAGTACCCGGAAGCCATCTGAATATGTATTCAGTTTGGATTCACTGCCTTCGGGACGATCTCTGTACTCAATCACTTCATTTTCGATATACATGTTCTTATCAACTGCGTGAATGCTCATTTCAGTCTCAATCTCAAACCCCTTGGATAATACAGGGAAGGACTTTACAAACTGGTAGCTGAATGCTCTGTAGCCTGTCATGATGTCGTTTATCTGGGTTTTAAACATAATGTTAATGCATTTACGCACCAGACTGTTTCCAAAATTATGGAATGGCCGCTTATTCTCTGTAAAATAAGTAGATGACAGACGATCTCCCACTACCATATCAACCTTTTTATTCAATACCTTCTCAACCATTGAGGGGGCAAACTCTGCGGGATAAGTATCATCTCCGTCTGCCATGATATAGCACTGTGCATCAATTTCACGAAACATCCTGCGAATAACGTTTCCTTTGCCCTGCTGATATTCATATCTGACTACAGCACCTGCTCTGCGGGCAATTTCATCTGTATGGTCAGTGGAATTATTATCATATACATATATTACCGCTTCCGGCAATACTTTCTTGAAATCTGTTACAACCTTTTCTATGGTTTTGCTCTCGTTGTAACAGGGGATTAGTACTGCTATTTTATCCATTTTAAATGTTTTCCTTTCCGGTGATTCTTAAGTAAGTTTTCTTTACGCAAAAAATCCGTCGATTGTCTTGTAGCTTTATTTTACTACATAGGCAATCGGCGGGCAAGGGGATTGTTCCCCAAACTATCCGATCAATACTTTTTTCCCCTCAATGTGAACCTCCAGAAATTTTCCGCCTAAAACTCGCACCACAGCCGCAGTTGTGGTGCATTCCTTGTCTATTCCTTTGTTTCTCTCTCAGTTTCTTCCACATTCAGGAAGTTCATTATCTCCTCATAAGACCGTCCACTCTTTACAATTGCTGACAGGATTTCATCTTTCCTTATCGTATCCCGCTTGTCCAATAGCTCTTTCAAAACTGCGGTTGCATGGTCATATCTTTTCTTCGCTGCGATCACATCCGCTTCCACTTTGTAAAGCGTACATTCGCAATCCGCTTCTCTACTTGCTCATGAACGCAGTCGCTTCGCGATCTGTCAGTGGGAGCTTTCAATTCCCACTGACAGAAGCATCCCCCTCACCTGCTGCTTAGTGCTCCGCACACTTGAAGCGGGGGAATGCTTATCTGCGTTCAATCTTTTCATCCAGGGCTTGATCTCCTACTTTTTACTGTAAGCTTTTCCGTCACTGTAATAAATATGAAAGTTCCTTTTTTTCGTGTCTCCCTCGCATAAAAAACGCTTCACTATCATACCGTATACATCATACCTGTCAACATATTTCCCCCGGCTGTTCTCAAAACCGCCCTGATTTTCCTCTATGATTCCACGGATAAAGTCCTTCATTCCCTTCTTTTTCCGACGTGTGATTTTTCGTAAGTGACTCAAAACCACTATATTACATTATATCAGGAGAAACGTCTGGAGTCACTACACCATGTTTTAAGACACTTACAATCATTTACACTGTAACAACATTTTAACTAAAGAAGAAGTTTCATTTTGCAATTTTTCTATAATTAATTTTTCAGATGGCATTAACAATTTTTCTACAAGACATAATAGCAAAAAGCAATATATGTATGCTTGAATTGTAGTACTTATAGTTATTGAAATGTTGAATATACCAAGAATCTGCGGAACCAATTCCTTTATTATAAATTCATTTCCACACAAATACAAAGATGCTCTTCCTAATCGTTCCAATATTTCTACACCCGATAGAAAATACGAAACTCTAAGAACTAAAAATATAGAAGGAAGCGGAGTGATAATTTCAAACATCTTTCCAATTATATCATTTAATCCAATTATTTTAGACAATAAATTATTTTTCCAAAATAGGGAAAACGAATATATAAAACATAATAGCAGAGCAATATTTGAAATCCATTTTACAAGTGATTTCTTACTTCTAAAAAGTTTAAGGACCGGCTCATATGTAATAAATCCTATACAATAAAAAATAGTATAGTATAATGCACTATCAATATTCCAATACCAACTTGGTTGTACGGTGGGAGGTGGAGAAATCAAAAACTGTGAGAACATAAATAAAATTAAGCATGTAATAAATATAATAATTTTTTTATTCATTTTCTTTATAAAAGAAAATAATATTTCAATAACAAACAGACAAGAAAGAAACCATAATCCGCCCCCAAAATTTATATGATTTCGAATATCCCCTTTTAATAAAAGCATTAAATTCTCGTGTATATAAACATTTGTATTTATCAATACAGCATTATATAGAATGCCTAATATAGCGAAAAAGAAAAAAGGAATTAAAATATTAATAACCTTTTTTTGAATATTTTCTAATATTGTTTTATGATTAAAATTTTCAAGGCATCCAGACAAATAAAAAAATAAACATACGTGAAAACTAAAAACCCAATTATATGCATTTCCTGTCACAACTCCATAGTGTCCTAAATAAATAAAAAACATTCCAAAACATTTTGCAACATCAATTCATTGAATACGTTGTTTCATACTTCTTTCTCCCATATAATAAATTTGTGACTATAAATAGTAAGTGCAGTCTGAAACGCGTTATTGCCAAGATTTACAAATCTGCCCATGAAATAACCCCTCCATAATAACAAACCGCCGATTACCATGTAGGTTTATTTTACTACATTGGTAATCGGCGGGCAAGAGTGGAAAAATGTTCTTTGGGATGATATTCTCTATACGAGTTGATATTCACCAGCATATCGGGATCAAATGTCAAATTACATTCTTCAATTATCATTCCAACCCCTATCGTATAATTAATCAAATTATTCCATATCAGCATTGTATTCTAATTCATGTAAATATGGGAAAACGTGTACTACTTCCAAGATTTACAGAGCTATCCATAATAACCAGCGTCGATTACTATATAGTTTTTACATAGATAATCGACGAACAAAAGTCTAATATAATTATGCATTTTCTATAATCTGGCCAATATTTTCTTGCTTAGCTGCTGCATCGGCTTTTCTACGCATAAAAAAGAAAGCAGCGCTATTATGCATGTAATGCCAATACAAAATACCAATAACCAAATTTCTCCTATTACAATGCTGCTTTTATTAAACAGATATACTATGATCTGCTGCACAAAAAAACCATATAAATATAATCCATATGATATATCAGCCTGCGAAAAGCATTTTGCAAAGGTCGGTTTTTCCACCAATGCAAAGGAGAATATTGTATATGAAAATGTCACATATTTTAATATACAAAAGGTAAGCGATCCTGGGTTCAGACAGGACAACAGGAAGGCTGCCAAAATACTTACCTGAATATTTAACAATTTCTGCATACATGGAAAAGTGAATAACACTCCAATCAGATACCACGGAATCAGTTCCATCGCAGCCCATATATCTGTCCCATATATGACACAACGCCATTCAGGATGATACAAAAGTTTTACCATTTGTAGACAACATAATACAACGGTAATCACAGAAACAAAAGCAAAAGAATATCTCTTCTCCTTTTTTTTTCCTGCAAGAATCAAAATAATCGGAACCAAAATATACATTGCGAATTCTATAGGCAGAGTCCATAATGAACCATTTACTGCATTGGGATATGGATTTGTTTCAAACACTCCCGGCAGTGAATATGCTGGAAATAACAATATATTTCGCAGATAATTTCTAACCAGTGGTGACTGAAAATATTCGTTGATTGTAAGTGTTGACAGGATTGGTCCAATCACATAAGCAGCAACTAATGTAAATGCAATAAGCGCAGGAAAAATTCTAAAAACTCTTTTCGTCATATACCGTACCGGATTAGAATCTGATTCCCAGCTTTTCGCAATAAGAAATCCACCAATCAAAAAGAAGATTTTTACTCCGAGCGCCTGAATTCCTTCTCCCCATAATGTAGGAAGGGTATAGCCACCAATATATGCCATATGTCCAGCCATAACCATTATTGCAGCAACAAACCTAATGATATTAAAATTATTATCTCTTTTCTCCCTCGCCATTAAATAATTTCTTTCTCCATTTCCTCTTATATTTCACTTATGTGGATACATCACTTTGATTTTCTTTCCTGTTCTAATGCATCCGCACATTCTTTCCAGCCTTTTTTCGCACTTTCTAACGCTTCCGCACATTCTTTCCAGCCTTTTTTCGCATTTTCTAATGCTTCCGCGCATTCTCCCCAGCCTTTTTTCGCATTTTCCAATGCTTCCGCACATTCTTTCCATTCGGTACGGGTTTCTTCCAATGCCCCTGCACACTTTTTCCACTCAACACGAGTTTCTTCCAGTGCGGCTGTACTTTGCGCCAATTTATCCTCTACATTTTTAAGCTCCGCATTTTTTTCACTCACCATTTGCTGCGATTGCTCTAATGCTTGCTTTAATTCATCAATGTCTCTCTGATTTTTTTCCTCAAAGGCTTTCGCTTTCTTTAACTCATCTGCACACTTTTTCCATCCTTCTTCTGATACAAAGACCTGCTCTTTTAAAGTTCTTCTCTCATTTGGAAGCATTGAAAAATCCTTTTCCTGCAAATCTGCCCCTGAAAAATCAAGCACCTGATTCAGCTTTCCTACAAGATCATTACCCTTTTCCTGTAAAAGTCCTTCTAGATGATTGGTGTTTGCCTCTTTTTTGTTTTTATAATAGGTCAGTACAAACAAATGCTGAATCGCATTAAACCATGGATTTAACTGAATCAGTTCATACACGTTTGGATACTTTTTCTCCACTTCCTGCATAAACTCGGTTTCCCCGAAAGTACTTCCTATATATTCACAATCCAGTGCAAAGTCTGCTGTACTATTAATATCTTCGATCCACTCAATAAAGGAATGTCTGGTAAAATATTTCGTGTGTGTATTATCCAGCACACCCGCTTCGCGATAATTAAAATGATCATTAAGCAAATTTAAAAATATATCTGCATTATTCACATTTGGAACACTGATCAGGATTTTCCCTTTATCTTTCAAGTATCTGACTGAGTTTTCAATAACCCTTGTAGGATTTATTACATGTTCAAGAATGTCGATCAAGGCAATATAGTCAAATTCAAAAGACAGACTTTCTAATTCTGCAAATCCTTCATCCGCATAATCAGGCGCTTCAATATTTGTGCAGAATATCTTATTATATTTATATTTTTCCGATGCATTTCGACATGCTTCTGAATCAATATCGATTCCATATAATTGGCATTTTTTATTCAGTAGCATAGCACCAAATTTGCCCTCACCGCAGCCAATATCAAGCACTGTACTTTCTGCATTTACCTGGCGTGCAAGTATCGCAACATTTACATTGTCATTATCTTCATTCACTTTGAATTCCTCATTATGATATCTGTTTTCAGACGAGCGCCATACTAACTGATTCTTTTTTCCATTTCCGAATTCCACACGATCACATCCTTTTATAATGTTATTTCCCTGTTGTCATTAAAATTTTATTTATTTTCGTGCTATCGCCATAAATAATCTTGGAATCATAAGGTCTGTCAGGAAATGCTCCATATTTCAATTTAATCGGAAGTCCCTTTTCTTTAATGAATGCTTCCACCTTATCTTTCAGAGCAACTGGATTTCCTGTGCAGACATTTATAATTCCAGTAATTTCATCCTGTGTGCTTGCAGCTACGATTTCCATTGCAAGATCTTTTATGTCAATGAAATCATATTTGTTTTCACCTGAAGTAAATGGAAATTCTTCTTTTCCATCTTCTACTGCCTGAAGCAGCTTTGTGAAAATAGAACTGTTTCGTCTGTCATCTCCCAGAATGTAATATGCTCTTAACCAGTAAATCTTCACATCTGAATTCTGGGTTAGCAGTAAAAGAGACTGTCTCAATGCATTTTTTGCAATACCATACTGTGATAATGGATTACACGGAGTATTTTCATCCACTGCACCTTCCCAGAATCCAATCTCATGCATGGTTCCCATAACTGCGATTCTTTTGCAGCCGCCATCAATTAAATTCTTCAGAAATGTAAAATGCTTTGATAAGTTTTCCATATGCTTTGGTGAATTATGCACAAATCCATCCTGCCATGCTAAATGAATACATAAATCAGGACATTTTACCTTTTCATAAATTCTGTCATCACCGGAAAATATATCCACATCCAGAATTTCAGCTCTTGAGTCAATTTCCTTATGGTTAAAGTCAATTGCATAAACCTCATGACCTTTTCCCAACAATTCTTTTACTACATATTTTCCCATATAGCCAGCAGCACCAGTTACCAATACTTTCATTATCTTACCCTCCTGATCTAAAAATACCCTTTGTTATGTAGTTTTCTCTTTTTAAAACATTTTTTCAATGGGAAAATATTCAGCAGCGTATTCACCCATCCTTTGGTTTTCACCCGCCGTTCAAATTCCCCTTTCACATTCACAACATCGAGCAGTCTTTCATCTTTAAGTTCCCACACGATTTCCGGATCTGAGTTAATGAAAAATACTCCCTCTTTCGTCTCCAGGCCGTTATGTACACAATCCTCTAACGTAAGTACTTTTTTCTCTCCGTTTGTAAACCAGATATCCACACTGAAATTTTTCAGCATAAACAGTCCTTCTTCACATAAATCGAATCGCATTGCTGTTAAATCATTTGTTTTTTCTTCAAATAGAAACCAGATGTCAAATTGCGGTGCTTCTGCCTTATTCACGGCCTGAATCACCTGATTATTGCTAAACCTTTCACCTTTACTGAAGAAAAGTTGACTTACCATTTCGCCATTGGCATTTACAAGATTCTGAGCTGCACCAGCTGTTGACAGCTCTATGATTCTTCTGATATTTCCTGCCGGCAGAATAATATTCTGACTGTTGTAAGTCTCTTGTACAGAATGATACGTTGCATCCCAATTTTCCTGATCATGCAAGGTGGCAGATGTTTCAATGTTTTTCCAGAATCTGTAGATTGCTGTCGGTGCTTCAATATCGGAAACGCCGCATAAAAAAGCGGTTCTCATAAAATATTCCCAATCTTCTGTCACATTAAGGCTTTCGTTGAATATAATTCCTGCCTTCTGAAAAATATTTACAGGAAACGCCAGAGTCATCAATGGGCATCTGTTAACAGATAACTGATTGATCAAATTAAAGGGAACACAGTAGTTTGCAGACGGAGCAGCCACTGCACAATATCCCAGTTTTTCCAGATTTTCCCAGTCCTGTGCAAATGCAAAAGAATGAAGAATACGGCCCTCGTTTTCTTCTGCACACTTTTTAAATTCCTCTACCCAGTTTGAGAAAAGAATATCATCATCATCAAAAACAGCTGCATACTTGCCCCACGCATGGGAAAAACCATAATTCAGCGGAGTTGTTCTGGTTCCTTCATTCAGACGAAAGAATCTTATTTTCTTTCTGAATTCCTCTTCCTGATCTTCCAGAATTTCTTCGATCAACTTACCATGTTCTTCATCAGCTTTATGCGCAATCAATAATATTTCAAAGTCCTGGCATTCCTGCGCCTGCAGACACAGCAGGGCTTCGCGCAATCCCTGCTCTCTCTTTCCCTGCGTACGGATAATAACGCTTAAAAAAGGAGAATTTTCCTTTTTTTCACCTTGAATGACAGGAAGATATTTCTCTTCGTATAATTTCTGGTTTTCTTCTGTATTTAAATGCTCTAATCCTTTTAAATACAGCCCAACATTACTGTTCGCTGAAAATTCACCAATAATATCTTTCCAACTATTATTATTTTTATTATTCATACTCATTTCCTCAAAGCAATTAGTGATTAAACTTAAATCGCATCTTACAATATTCATCCCCTAAAAATCTTCCGATTTTATGTTCTGGATCTATCATTTGGGGTAAAGTACCCTCTTTTTCTCTTTTACGATATTCCTGCGCTGCTTTTTTTTCGCTTTCACCACCATGAGTCAGATACTGCTGGCAAAGCTTTTCTGCCCTTTCCGGATTTGACCATTTATAGGCAAGAAGCATGGCTGCTTCTGCAGAATAATATATTTCTGCGGATGTAGGCTGCCAGGTTCCTGATAAGGACAGATTTTTAGCATGATATACAATAGCGGATGGCATATAAATGATTTTATAACCAGCCAAGCGCACACGCCAGGAAAAATCCAGGTCATCACAATATAAAAAGAAGGTTTCTGCATCAAAACCATTTATTTTATTGTATACCTCTGTTTTAAACACAGTACAGGCAGTAGATGCCCATTCCGTTTCTCCTGTTTTTGTATTATATTCCTTTGCATGCTCCAGCGGAGTCTGTCTTGCCTCCACCATTCCAACCTCTTTCAGTTTAAGAGGTTCCATCAGCTTACACAGACAGGTTGGCTCCAAAATAACATCTGGATTCATGATCATCATAATATCAGCATCTGTATTCTCAGCCATCAGATTATGACCTTTGGCAGTTCCGGAATTAAATCCAAATACTTTATATTCAAATTCAATTTCCGCCTTCAGCATTTCACGGATATCTTTCTGTGTTTTTTCATCCAGAACAGGAGTTGGTGTAGAGTCACCATAAATAAGCCTCACCTGCAGATCTCCCACGCGTCTGTGATAGACTTTTACAGCCTGCTGAAGGGCTTTCATTGCTTTCACCAAAGCGTCTACCTGATTTCCATAAATTACAGATTGAATTTGTAATTTCATTATTATTTCTCCCATATTCGTTTTTTTCCATATACAGCCAGTCTTGCTGCACTCACAGGAATCTCATAGGATTCGTGTTTTTTTCGTACTGTTTTTAATGCCTCGTCTAATTGATGCTGTCGTTCTTTCTGAATCTTCTGTTCAAAAGGAACTCTATACAAAGATGTTGTTTTTTCCACACAAATATACTTTGTCCTTTGTGCATACCTTACCCATAAATCCCAGTCCTCCAGATAATCCAGTGAGCTGTCAAAGCCCCCAAATTCTTCATAAAGACGTCTCGAGAACATAATGCATTGTATTGGTATAAAATTATGATAACACAGCTCTACTTCATCAAATGCAGTCGTATATCGCTTATTATAAGCTTTAATATGGTATTTGTACGGAGAGGTGCTTTCTACAACAACCGGAGTCTCAAATCCAAATGCATATGCTGCAAGATATTTTCTGTTCTGCGCCAAAGCCTGTACCAGGGTTTCTACATGATCCGCAAAAAAGATATCATCATCGTCCAGAAAATTAATATATTCCCCGGCTGCTTTCGATAATGCAAGATTTCCCGCTTCTGAACGTCCGGCTTTCTTTCCGGTGGAATAATATCGGATATTCAAATCTGAAAATTCTTCTACGATCATTTTTTCAGCAGAAGCCTCACCATCTTCCACCACTATAACCTCTATATTGGAATACGTCTGATTTCGGATGCTGATCAACGCTTCTCTTAAAACTTCTGCACGCTGACAGGTTCGCACAATAATGGAAACCAAAGGACAAAATTCACAATCCTTCTGTGTTTGGATTTTATTGTCACGCGTAATTTCATAATCCCACTCCAGGAACTGTCCCACCTGCGCCCTGGCATAACTTTTATTATTAAAAGAAGAGATACATGAAAAATGTGCCGCAAAAGCCTGAAGCAATTGTTTTTTTGCTCCCGGATAGGGGGCCCGATGTAAAAAAAACACTATTGCAAACTGAAAATAGCCTCTCATCACATCGGAAAAGCTGCCAAAACGATATCGCAGCAGCAGATTATTAATCAGAGAATTTACATACTGCGCCGGCTTCACCGCTCCAATGCTTTCGTACGAATAATGCATTATTTTCACAGTCGGACAATATTTAATTTTGTAATCGGATGCTCTCAGACGCCAACTGAAATCCACGTCCTCCGCATACATAAAAATATTTTTATCAAACCCCTGAAGTTTTTCAAAAATTTCTCTGCGTACTGCAAATGCTGCTCCGGACATCCAACTTGTAATGCCAGTAACAGGATCATAAATTTTGGGATGCTCATATGGCAGCTGTCTGAATTCCCAGGCTCCGATTTCTTTCGATGACTCTGCAATTATCTCTTCCAGCCGCTTAAAAGTATCTTCGAATACCTCTGTATCAACGTTCAAAAAGCAAACAATTTCATCCTTTCCAAAGGATGCTCCCAGATTATTAGCATTTCCAAAACCCTGATTCTGTTCCTGCTGAATAATCTCAAAACGGCTGAAGTCGTATTTCTTTTTATAAGCAGTCAGCAATTCTACCGTCTGATCACTGGAATGATTATCCACAAAAAACAACTTCAGATCTGAAGAAAGTGCCTTTGCCTTCAGCAGAGAATCCAGGCACCTTTTTATCCATTTTTCAGAATTATATGTAACAATTACAATATCCATATTTTACCCACAAATTCTATAAAAACATTACATTTTCCTGTCGATTAGAAAAGGCTCTGATCTTGCTTGGAATTTCAATATAAGAAGAATTGTAACCTTGATTTACGACTTCCAGTTCCATAATACCATGAAGCCAGGTAAGCATTTCATGCTTAGACTGTGTACCCTGACCTACCGCTGCTCCTACCAGATAAACACCATTCATGATACGCGGCAATGTATATTCGTACACGATCTCAATAATGTCATTTTTCTTTCCGTTGACCACTTCGCCCTGATTAATAAAATTGTTAATATCAAACAGAGGAAGTCCTTTGTTATTCTCCAACACAAATCCAACAATCAGGCTTGGTGCATCTTTCATACACTCAATTACTACATGAGTTCGATAAGTTTTATCAACGTACAGTCGATTTACCGCTTTATCTTCGGAATCTGTAAAAAACAGAGAACGGATTGCCACACTGTCATTGTGAAAACGATCCTCCACAAAACTGATCTTGGGATATTTTCTCTCTTCATCAATTTTTTCCATGAAGACATTCCCTGCAACTTCATCCTGAATATGTCCGGCCACATATTCTGCTGATTTTCGCTTTTCGTCCATATACATATCACAAATATGCGCAGCTTCGCCAAAGGCTCTGACCGTACCATGATCAAGCCATAAAACTCTGGAACACATCTGGCGTACACTTCCGATATCATGAGATACAAAAAGAATCGTAACGCCATTTCGTTTTAACTCATCAAATTTTTTAAAACACTTGTTCTGGAAGAAAATGTCTCCAACACTCAGTGCTTCATCTACAATAAGAATATCTGGTTCCACATTAATCGCAACTGCGAAAGCCAAACGTGCAAACATACCGCTTGAGTAAGTTTTCACCGGCTGATTGATAAAGTCTCCAATATCCGCAAATTCTACGATTCCGTTAAGGCGCTCATCCATTTCCTTACGTGAATAACCCATCATACGGCCATTCAAATATATATTTTCTATTCCAGAATATTCTTCATTAAAGCCAGCTCCAAGTTCCAATAAAGCAGAAACCTTACCTTCTATCTGAATATTTCCTGCTGTCGGACTTAAAACTCCGGTTACAATTTTCAGCAAAGTAGATTTACCGGCACCATTCGTTCCGATAATCCCCACTGTCTCGCCTTTTTTCACATTGAAGCTTACATCCTTAAGCGCCTCAAAAGTTTTACTCTGCTTCTTGCCAAAGCCTAACGCTTCCTTTACACGATCAGACGGTTTATTATATAAGCGATATGTTTTATTCAAATTTTCTATATTCACTGCATAATTTTGCATTCCTAATATCCTCACTTCTATAATACGTCAGCAAAATGCTGTTTTAATTTTTTGAAGCAGCTCATTCCTATTAAACAAAAAGCCAACGCAATCAGCCAATAATACAAATTCCATCCGAATCCATATTCCCAAAAGCATTTTCCACTCATCAATGCGTCACGATAGCCTCGTACCGGATAAAACAAAGGATTAAAGTTCAGTGCCCACTGTACCTTTTCATCAAAAATACTCATCTGCCATACAATCGGTGTTATCCAGAAAACAATCTGTAGAACAATGGATACGATTTGAACGACATCCCTAAAAAAAACAAAAAGTGATGCAGTGAAATACGATATTCCAATGCATACAAGAAGCATGTAGACAATATAATAAACTAACTGTAACCAATACACACTTGGCATCTGTCCATATACGATAAATAATATCGCTGTAAAACCAATTAAAAATAATTGTACAAAAAACACAGATACAACTCTTGCAACTGGCAATATATTAATATTAAACAAAACCTTTTTTACAAGATAACTGTATTCTACTAAGCTTGAAGTTGCATTTGTAATAGAATCACTTACAAAAAACCATGGCAATAAGCCGGATACCAGCCATAATATGAATGGATAGCCGTCTACATCTCCATTTTTGAATCCAATCTGAAAGATGAACCAGTATATTAATACCGTAATAACCGGCTGAACAAATGCCCAGAAAAATCCCAACACAGAACCGGCATATTTTGTTTTAAAATCATCCAATGCAAACTGACTAACAAAAAATAAATTTCCTTTCAATTTCTCACACCATTTTTTCATGTATTCCACCTGATCATTTCAAATATTTGTCCTTTTAAATCGAAGTTATCTTATCATATATGTATATAAAACGCAAGAAAACCACATGAAAAAGTATCTCTCAGACTTACTCTTCTCCCAGCATCTCCAAATAAACCTCACACGCCCCCACAGTCTTCTCCATCATAAACCGAATCCGCTTCTTTTCTGTCCCATAGCTTTTCTTGGTTGCTGCACCGCTTTCATGTTTCACCGACATGGAAGGATCATACACAATATTATAGCCTTTTCGCTGACAGCGCAGCGCCAGTATATATTCTTCGTAGAAAAACCGGGTTTCCGGCTCAAAGGCTTTTTCTTCTTTTTCGACAAATGATGGAGTAAAAATAAGACAGGCGCCAAAAGGGACAATATTTTTCTGAAGCTGACTATAAAGTGTCATATGTTGTTTCTGATTTTCTATCTTGTTTTTTTCCGCTTTTTGAAGCATATGGTAAACAACAGGATACATGACTGGATAAAAACGTAACGCCAGGCGGTTCATTTTTATAGTATATTCTGCTTCTTCTTTGGTTCTAAGTCTGGTATCCATTGGGTTCTGATGTTCACCGGTACTCTGCCTGATCACATCGGGACCCAGAACATAGCATTGATTATTTACATAACTTTTTTCCAGTCTGCTGATAAAGTCTTTTTGTGTAAATTCAATGTCATTATTCAAAACAATGATATAGCTTTTCCCAAAATGTTCTCTGGCGTACTGATACCCTTGATTATTTGCATAAGAAAAGCCGCCATTTTCTTTTATCTGCAAAACCTTGATTCTGGAATTCCCCTGATATTTTTGGAGCAGTTCCTGTCTGTCTTTTTCTTTTTTCTGAATGTCGTTGTCTACGATCACAATCCGGATACGTTCCTGCTGTTCCATTGCCAATATAGACCTGACACAGGTATCCGTTACTGAATAATCTTTATAATGTAATATCACAAAGCTTACGTATTCCATTTGTTTTCCTCTTAATATTTCTACTGAAATTTTACTTCAACATTTAAAATATGAAGCATTGGAAATAGCACGCCACACAATCTTTTTTGTTATTTTTTTTTACTGATCAGCCAGCCAAAGGGCCTAAGAAGTTTCGTTTTTAATAAAAGAATCAATACTTTTACTGCTGCTTTCTGCGTAAATGGAATGTCCACCTTTGCATTTAGCTTTGCTTTACTGTTTTTCCAATAAGCTGGAAAATACATATTTACCGTACAGCTGATATAATCGCACAATTCCCTGATTTTCTCCCATCTTGCTCCCGGGGCGAGCTGAAACAGACAGGTTGCAAAAATCCTCATAACAAACAGCTCATAGAATTCCGGACTGTTCTGAATTCCAATTTTATTTACTCTGGTTAAAGTATTTTCCAGGCCTTTATACGGAAGAGAGTATTTTTCCAAACCTTTGAAATTGTGAATCGCTGACGATGCGTGCTGCACATAATAATACCCGCATTCCGGCAAGGTAGCGATTCTTGGACATACAGCAGAAAAAAACAAAGAAACCGGCATATCCTCCCCTCGCTCACCGCTTTGAAATTTCACGTCATACTTTTCCCACAGTTCCCGTTTGTATAAATGGGAACATACTGCTGAAATTCGGAATGTCCACTCCTCATTTTCCAAACGTTTATACACACCCGGAATAATCTTATTCAGCTCTTTTCCACCTTCGTCCACATAAGTCAGGCCACATATTACCATATCAAGAGTTTCTTTTTCCGCAAGACTGTACATTTTTTCAATATAGTCTTCCTGCAGGTAATCGTCTCCATCCACAAATGTAAGGTATTTTCCGGTCGCTTTCTCTACACCCAGGTTTCTGGCTGCTGCCACGCCTTTATTTTCCTGTTCTAACAGAATAATCCGGCTGTCTTTCTGCGCCAATTTACGCAGAATTTTCCCGCTTTCATCTATACTCCCATCATTGATTATAATGATTTCCAGTTCGGGTAAAGTCTGCGCCATAACCGAGCAGATACATTTTTCTACATATTTTTCACTATTATATACTGGAATAATGACAGATACTTCCGGCATGATTTTCTCCTTAATTCTCTTCACACCTCATTAGATTCTTCACTCTTCTGGTAAACCTTCTCAATCATTTTCGCAACCCACCCCGGCCAAAATTTCCGGAACATATATAAGTCTTCCGCTCTTCTTCCGTTTTCCTCAATCAGTTCCGAGGTTGTGGATTCCTGATGGATCCGGTGCTCCATTCCTGCCCTTGCAGTGTATGCAAACTCGCCTTTTCGCCTGGAAATTTCTTCCCATGCCTGCCAGTCAATGTTGCTTTTCATGTTATTTTTAAAGGAAAAACTGTCCAGATTTTCTTTTACAAGGGTGACTGCAGGGCAACAGATAGCCGATCCTATGGAGAGAATTCTCCTTCGAACAAAACGGTTTTTCCAAAAGCAAGTCAGTTTCAGAGGAGTCAGAAGCAGACGTTTCACCTTAAGAAGCCGGTTAGTTGTCACCGTTTTTCCATTTCGAAGTTCATTATAGTCTGTAAAAATAATAAGAGGATGACGACATTTCTTCGCAGCTGCCAGTACATCCTCCGTGTAGTTTACATAATATCTGTCATCCTGATGAGCGAGGGTTACAAGCGGTGTTGTTGCACAGCTATAGGCAAAATTCCAGTCTCCGGCAAGACCTTTTTCACCGTGGTTTATATGAACAGGTATTCCATACTTCTCACCAATTCCATATATATATGAATTGGGAGTTGAAGTCGCGATCAGAATTCTGGTTCTGACCTTCTGCGCCAGAAGAGACTGTACACATTCTTCCAAATACGGACTCTCACCGTACGCGCATACCGCAAATGTATGAAGATTTATTTTATCACTATTATCAAAATTCTTTAATCCCATATTTTTCATTTTCTCTATAAACTTTTAGATATATTCATTCCAGAACATGTTTGAAAAAGGCTTTCTGCAAAATATCCCCCAAAGTTGGGAGTACAGACTGCTGGAATGATTTTCAAGGAAACCATTGGTCATCTTCCCTCTCCAATACCAATTTCAGCCTCTATCTCCTGCTTTTCTACTTCTTCCCGTTCCAATAACGTCTCTTTCTCATCTACTTTATCAATCTTCTTATTCTCAGCCTTGGAACGAAGCGCAACTTCTGCAGATAACACTCCAATCTTGTCTTCCAGCTGAGATACAATAATAGATAAGGTAAATATTTTTTCCACCAGCAGGAAAATGATCACCAGAAACACCAGATTACTTGGTGACATAATTCCGAATATACGACACAATTCATAGGAAATTTCCGGAAAGATTGCCAGCAAAAGTAAAATGGCCGCGAAAAAAATCCAAAAAATAGCGTCCTCCATTTTGACTTTATTTTTTCGGATTTTCCGAAGAATCCATCCAACAGTCAGAACAGAGGCAATAATAAGTAAACCTTTCAGCGTGTCGCTCATTTTTTGTCTCCTTTCTCTCGTTTACGCACCCATTGAAAAATAAAAATAGAAAAGAACATTTTCATCATATACCAAATGGAATTTTTGAAATCCAGGTAGCTGGTTCCGGCAATTCGCTCGTGCATTTCTACCTGCACTTCTTCAATCTTTACCCCGCAATTCAAAAGGTATGCCAGAGTGTCCGGTTCCGGACTGTAATTGATGTCGTAGCCAAAGCGTTTGATCATGCGTTTATTAAAAAGGCGCATTCCGGAAGTTACATCTCCAATATATTTCCCGCCTGTGGTTATCATGATGGCATAGGTAAGCAGCTGGCTTCCAATCATTCTGGAATTAACAGGCTTCCGCTGGGTTTTAAATCTGGACCCGATCACAATGTCACAACCGGTCCGCTCCATCTCCGTAATCATATCCTCTATATACTTTGGATCATGCTGACCATCGCCGTCCAGCTGGAGAACGTAATCATATCCATAATAGTTCGCATAGCGCATACCGCTTTTGATCGCGCCGGAAAGTCCGGTGTTTACAGGAAGATCCATGAAATTATAACCGCGGCGGGCACATATCTTACGGGTGTCATCGGTGGAGCCATCATTGATCACCACGTAATCATATTGCGGATAATTCCTTTCCAGATTGTCTACTACCTTTTCTATGCATCCAGCTTCATTGTAAGCTGGTATAATGATCAGAATTTTTGATATTGTTTTTATTGAAGCCATGAATTCTCCGTTCTGTGTTTCTCCACAATCTCCACCAGTTCCCGCGCTCTCGCCTCAAAGGAATATTTCTCCTTAATCACCGGCCACTGCTCGTCGACTTTTGCTTTCACTTCTTCATAGTTGTTCTCAATTTTCTTCACGCACTGGTGGAATTCTTCTTTATTGCTATAGTACAGCACTGCTTCCGGAAAGATTTCCCTGAGCTCATCGCAGCAGTCAGATATTACCGGGAGACCGCAGGCCAGGGCATCGAAAATGCGATTATTCACAAACTGGTAATCCAGCATGTCTTTCCAGTGGTCATTCAATGTGACGCGGGCACTTCGGTAAAGGGCGGGAATCTGGCTGTTTTCGATAAAAACGTCCTGTACCATGATCTTATCCGGACCTAACATGGCTTTCCAGCCGGCACCCCAGATTTTCAGCGGAAGTTTGTCCTGGGCTGCCCATAATACACATGGGCGGGCCACACCACGGGAATTTCCAATAAATAAATAATCTTTTCCACGGCTGCATTCAGCTGCCTGATCCGGGTAAAAAAGCTCAGTGTCTGTACACTGAAGCAATGGATAAACAGGAACCGTAAGCTTCGCCTGAAGCTCCCTGGCATAATGGCGGGAACCTACGCATACAATATCATAGAGCTGGTATTCTTCTTGAGTAACCATCTCCGGGTGGCTGATATTCCACATAATGTAGAGGCATTTGGTGTTCCGACGATCCGGACGGTAAAATTCGCAGCCTCGAAGTACAAGAACCACATCTGCGTTCACTTCACAGTCCCAGTCTTCGTGCAGGTCAATTATAGTGTACATTCCCATTCGATCCAGGTAACGTTTCAAGGCAACTGCATACGCATAATCGCCCCAACGGATCTTTTTTTCCTCAGGAGCAGGACATTTGATCACCCAGATCTGGCGTTCTTTCGCTTCACGCTGCACCTGTGCAGCCCGTTTTCCCCAGTCGTCCCGGCGATGCAGTTCCTGTGACACATATTCCTTCAGTTCCAGCATGGACTGGCTGTTTTTCTGAAGCTCCAGGAGGATTTTTTCCTGGCGTTTATTCTCTTTTTCCAGTTCACGCAGCTTATTGTCCATATAGGTGCGGCTTACCGGAATAAAGCTTCGTAATTTCTGTTTCAGGGTATTCCAAAAGCTCATATAGAAACTCCTTGTATAATAAGTTGTCAATCGGTAAAAATCTGTTTTTGAGTCTTTAGTTTTTATTATAACGAAATATGACAGGAAACGCAACTCCCCACAGCAAATCACCAAACAGGACAGTAGCGCAGCGTTACTGCTCACTGGTAACGTTCCGCGAAGCGCGTTACTGTGAACGGATTGAACAGTAACAGCGCAGGCGCTCTGCAATTTTCTCTTGAAACAGTAACCCTTCACAATTTTTTCACGTTTTTTTCTACCATTTATCACTAGGAAAGTAATTTCGAATTTGCTATAATAGTTTCACGACATCAGAGCATGTTTAAAAAAGGCTTTCTGCAAAATGTGCATCACACTTTGTGGGATATTTCATCCCCATCTTTATTCAACAAACGCATCAAACTTTTCTGACATTATAAATCTTAGGAGGATACCGAATTCATGCGAAGAAAAAAGAGCTTACTAATACCGGCTGTGCTGGCTTTTTCCCTTTGCACCGGTGCTGTTGTTCCAGTACTGGCGGAGGAGACCGCACAGACAGCTGATGCAGCAGATAATGAACAAGAGGCACATACACAAAGTGCTACGGATACTTCTGATACCCCTTATGAAAAAGGCACCATCACAGACATTGATTTTCAGAGTGAGTGGCTGAATCTGAAATTCACACCGCCGGAAACAGTTGTCATGAATACAGAGGAAGAGCTTCAGTCTGTTATGAAGCAGGGCCAGACCACCCTGGAAGAATCTTCCGGCGTGGAACTTGGAGAAGATGCTTTGTCCGGCACTGTTTATGAAATGATGGCTTCTTCCATCTCTGGTTTTCCTAATGTTTCCTTAGTTGTCGAGGATGCTTCTCTGGAGAATATGACTGTTGACCAGTATTTTCTGGCTGCACAGCAGATGTTGGATGCTACCGGGATGGGCTATACTTATTCAGACGTAACAGATATACAGATTGCCGGGCAGGATTTCCGTGTTATGGAAACAAGTGTGGCAGTCAATGACTATGAAATTCTTCAGAAATATTGTACCCGCAAACAGGGAGGAAAGTTTGTCTCCATTATTTTATCATACACCACAGATACCACAGCAGAAGCAGATGAAATTCTGGCAGCTTTTACTCCATTAAATACAGACACGGAGGCTGCGCCTGCAGAATAAACTATGGTCTATACTCCCTTAACCATAAAAGCCATAAAAATTGCATATAAAGCACACGAAGGACAATATGACCAGAGTGGGGTTCCTTATATTCTTCACCCGGTTCATCTTGCAGAACAAATGACAGATGAAACTACCACCTGCATTGCCCTGCTTCATGACGTTCTGGAAGATACTGCCCTGACTCTTCCTGATCTGGAAGCGGAATTCCCAAGAGAGATCACAGAGGCAGTCCAGCTGCTTACACACGCTCCTTCCGATGATTATCTGGATTATGTGCGCAGACTTTGCGAAAATCCGCTGGCTCGTAAGGTAAAGATTGCGGATCTCGCCCATAATTCAGATGAAACGCGGCTTTCTTCCGTCACGCCGGATCCAATGCAGCTGAAGCACTGGCGGACGAAGTATGCAGCTGCAAAGGAGATCATACGGGAATACGAAAATATCCCATAAAGTACAACTCCAGACTATGTAAAAAGGTACTCTGTTATATTAATATCAATTATGTTGATACCAATATAACAGAGTACCTTTTTTATATTTTGCAAAAGCAACTGTTAAATTTTTATTATTTCACCCGCAAAATCGACCTCACCAGTTCCAGATGCGGTCTGTCTGCATCCTTCTGGAACACGGCAACATGGTTCAGGTCTGCGCCTCCATCTGTATATGCCGGAAAAAGAAAGCCGCACTCCGGCTCGCCTGGCTCGTATTCATCTGCAAGTGGACAAATTACACAGATCAGATATTCAAAAACAGTTTCTGATTCCCCCAGCCGCTCCTTATCTGCTGCCTTTGCCGGAATATCATATCTGTCGTGGAAAATATAAACTGCATAAGGTCTCCTGCTTTTATAATTCTCCATTACAAGATCATAGAAGCTGTCCATAAGAGCATCGTTTTTCAGCCCACATTCCCGGATTGCCATCAAAAGCTGCCACACGGTTCCTGGCCTTCTGTCTGCATCTGCAAATTCATAACGTTTCAGATTTACATTTGTTGCTGCAAAAGGAACTACCTTGGCAAGCTCAATGTTTTTCTTCTTTTCTGCGGCAGACAGCTTTAAAAAATTCACGTTAAAGCTGCCGTCAAAGTCCCCGTCCTTATCCACATAACATCCCGCAATCCTTGTAAAAGAACTCCGGGCAACATTCATCCTCCTGGTCAGCGCCAGCATATCTTCACGGTCGATTTTGTTGGTCATGGTTTTCTCCTGTGTATACGCAAAATGTTTTTTCTATTTTACCATTCCTATGCGCTATACACAACTGAAAGTAAAAATATCTCCATTTAAAACGCTTTTCTAATCCGCTCCAACGCCTCCGTCAGCGTTGCCCTTGGACACGCCACATTAATCCTCTGGAATCCTTCGCCTGCTTTTCCGAAAATCTTTCCACTGTCAAGCCAAAGTCTGGCCTTATTAAGGATCAAATCCTCCAGTTCCTCAACAGTCAGGCCTGTCTCACGGAAGTCCAGCCACACCAGATACGTGCCTTCCAGATCTGTCATCTTCACCCCAGGCAGATATTTTTCCACATACTCTTTTGTGTAATTGATATTCGCCTCCACATAAGCATGCATTGCCTGGTACCACTCTTCCCCCTTGGAATAAGCAGCCTCTGTTGCCACCAGTCCCAGAACCCCAAGCTGGCTGGTTCCTGCCGCATCCAGCTGCTTCCGGAATCTTCGGCGAAGCTCCGGATTGGGAATAAAAATATTGGAAATCATCATACTTGCAAGATTGAAAGTTTTACTTGGGGAAGTGCAGGTAATGGAAATATCCTGAAACTCCTTTTTCAGGCCGGCAAACACCTGATGCTTTCCCTTAAAAACAAAATCCTGATGGATTTCATCACTGACAACGGTCACACCATTCTTTACGCAGATATCTCCTATTTTTTCCAATTCTTCTGCGCTCCACACTCTTCCCACCGGATTGTGCGGATTGCACAGGAAAAACAGTTTTACATTTTCCTCCACGATTTTCTTCTCAAAATCCTGAAAATCGATGTGATAACGGTTGTCTTCTCCCTGATAAAGATTGCTGCTCACTACTTTTCTGCCATTGTCCTGAATAACCTCTGAAAAAGGATAATAAACGGGAAGTTGGATCAGCACACTGTCTCCCGGCTGCGTATATGCTTTTACCGCCATCGCCAGGGCAAAAACAACTCCTGGTGTTTTGATCAGCCAGTCCTCCTGGATCTCCCAGTTGTGGTGAAGCTTCATCCAGTTTGCCAAGATTTCAAAATAAGGGGTCTGCACCTCACTGTATCCGAAAATTCCCTCTTTTGCACGCTCTACCAGCGCATCCTCAATATAAGAAGAGGTCTCAAAATCCATGTCTGCGACCCAAAGAGGCAGCACATCTGCCGGCTTGCCCCTTTTTACTGCAAAATCATATTTCAGACATCTGGTATTTTTTCTGTTAATCACTTTATCAAAATCAAGATTTCTTTCCGCCATATAATTCTTCCTCTGTTTCTGCAAATACTTTTTCAAATTCATCAAGAAGATCCTGGGCATCCTCGATTCCAACAGAGAGGCGAAGGGTTGCCTCTGTAATTCCGTTGCGTTCCCATATCTCCTTCGGCACATCCGCATGCGTCTGGGTAGTTGGATATGTGATCAACGTCTCCACACCACCAAGACTTTCTGCAAACTTGATCATCCGCACTTTTTCCAGAACAGAAAGGGCAAACTCCTTGCTTTCCAGCTGGAAGGTAAGCATGGAGCCAAATCCTCTGGCCTGCTTTTTCATGATCTCATATCCCGGGTGTTCTGGTAAGCCCGGATAGATTACTCTGGTCACTGCGCTCTTTGTTTTCAGCCATTCTGCAATTTTGAAAGCATTTTTCTGTGCCTGCTCCATGCGGATTCCAAGAGTTTTGATACCGCGAAGAATCAGCCAGCTGTCAAAAGGAGCCAGGCCGGAGCCTGTGGTTTTAATAAGAAAACGAAGCTTTTCGCTGATATCCTCTCTGTTGGTTACCAGAAATCCTGCCAAGGTATCATTATGTCCGCCCAGGAATTTGGTTCCGCTGTGCACTACAATGTCCGCTCCCAGTTCCAGTGGATTCTGGAAATATGGAGATAAAAATGTATTGTCTACTATGAGAAGGAGATTATGTCTTTTTGCAATTTCTGCAAGTGCCGCAATATCAGTGACATTCATCATGGGGTTGGTTGGAGTTTCAATATAAATTGCTTTTGTGTTTTCATTTACATAACTTTCCACATTTTCTTTCCAACAATCGATTCTGGAAAAATGGATTCCGTTTTTCGAAGAAACATTGTCAAAAAGCCGGATGCTTCCGCCGTACAGGTCTGCATCTATGATCAGATGGTCTCCTGGTTTAAACAGCTCCATTACCAGAGTGATTGCTGCCATTCCAGTGGAAAAAGCCAGTGCGTCAATTCCGTTTTCCAAGGTTGCTACAATTTTTTCCAGATGCTCTCTGGTCGGGTTCTGCAGTCTGCTGTAGTCAAAGCCTGTACTCTGGCCTACTGCCGGATGCTCATATGTTGCTGTCTGATAAATCGGAAAACTGATAGAGCCATAATTGTTACAACAGCCTTCCTCTTCTTCCAAATGTAAACATTTTGTATTGATTCCTCTTGCCATGATTTTCCTCCAGATTCGTATGATCGCGTTCAGAGAAATGTTTTCTCTCTTTTTTGTCTGAACATATCATAGCAAGATAAGAGGATTTTGTATAATTCATTTTACCTTGAGTTCGTTATAGAATATTGCTATATCTGATTAGATATGTTAGATTTGGTGTATTGCCAATTTCAGAGCGTGTTTGAAAAAGGCTTTCTGCAAGATGTGCGTCACAATTTGCGGGAATACTTTTTCAAACACGGTCTAAAACACCCTCTGCACCAGCAGCATATACAAAATCGTTCCACCGCCAATACTAAGCAGTGTATTCTTTTTCCACTTATGCAAAAATACGATAAACAAAATCGCAATGGCTTCTGGCAGCCCATAAGGTCCGCTTCCGTTCCTTCATAGTTACACTCTTCGCGATGCACAGAAATCATGTTTCCCATGTTTTCGCGCCGTACTTCTTGGGTTTTCTGTAAAAGAAGTTCACAAAATATCTCTTGGGATGATATCTGCTGAATAGGAGCAGGCATTAATTACCGGCCAGTTCCCTGATAGCATCTGTCAAGGTCGTGTACTGCTCTTTCACCTGCGCGTAAAGCTCATCACTTCCTGCGGTTTCTCTTCCTCTTAATACCTCCGTAAGCTCTGCACTGACCTTATACAATTCTGTAAATCCAAGGTTCAGGCACACACCCTTCAGGGTATGGGCTGCACGGAATGCTTTCTCTCCATCCTGTGCGGCAAGACCATCTGTCAGCTCCTGAAAACTTGGATCATTAAGAAATTTCACCGCAAATCTTTTCACAAGCGCTTCGCTTCCCAGTCTTTTCAGAACTCCATCGTAATCTGAGCCAACTTTCTCATAACATTCTTTTATTGTCATTCCAGCCTCCTTAATTTTCATTCCGGTTCCCTATGTAACTGCTTTCTGCACTTTATTATATTAAATTGAAAGAAATTTGTCCACAGGTTTCTAGAGCGTGTTTGAAAAAGGCTCTGACATTACGCATCAGACCTGGAATAAGCATTCTTCATCTGATTACTCAGCTCATAAAGCACTTTATTCAGTGTGTCAGAAGCCTCTTTTTTCACCATATCCGCAATTTCCTGGTTGGCCTGATGGCGAAGGGACATTCGCTTTGCTGCGTCAGACTCTTTTTCCAGAAGAGCGTCATATTTGCCAATTAGCTGGTGGCCTTTTGACATTACACGCTCCTGATAACGTTCAATATGGAAAATGGAGCTCTTATAAGAAGCATCTGCCATGGCACCGATCATGCGGCTTACCCAGTAGAAACTGTCAGTGGTTACTTCCCTGGTGGTGCTGGAAAAATAGTCCGGAGTGGTATCAATTGTGGCATAAAACGGCACCAGCACATTAAATGCATTGGATGCAAACGCAACCCATTCCAGAATATTGCAGTCCTTTTCCATGCCTGGTCTCATCTGGATCAGAGACAGGAAATCTGTACGGTTCACACCGATAGAACGGAATGCTCCGCGCTGTTCTTTTTCTCCATAGGAAGCATATGGATCATAAGAGGTTCCCTGATAATGGGAGGACAATACATATTTCACATCCTCTACAGTAATCTTTTTTTCCGGAATCATGCACCATGGCAGATCATCAGAATATGGAGTAAATTCTGCATTTACGCCATCCCAGATTTTTGTCTTCGGATTCAGGTTTCTCAGCATATACCATGCACGAGGAGTATTATAAACATGGTCGGAATCGTCATGGCTTCCGAACGCATCTCTTGGATTCAGTACACCATCCATGGAAAGATCCAGGTGATTTTTGCTGATAAATTCTTTCAGGTCAGCGGAACACATGTATTCCAGATCCGCATATTCCTCACATGGGCACCGATATTTTTCCTGATCCCGCAATGCCTTTTCCAAGTCAAATTTATCAATTCCAAGCTGATTTGGCATTACTACATATGCCTCATCCGGAACCTTTCTTGCCATCCAGTGATGGCCGCCGATGGTTTCCAGCCACCAGATTTCGTTTTGATCCTGGAAAGCAATTCCATTCATCTCATAGGTTCCGTATTTCTCCAGAATGCTTCCAAGGCGGATTACCCCTTCGCGGGCGCTATGGATGTATGGAAGAACAATGGATACAATATCTTCCTCTCCGATTCCACCGGCTGCTTCCTCCTTACCGTCCTTTGCAGGCTGATAGGTTACCAGAGGATCCGCGCCAAGTACCCGGGGATTGGAGGTAATCGTTTCTGTAGCAGTCATTCCCACATTTGCCTCATTTACACCGCTAGCTGCCCAGATTCCTTCGCCGTCTACTGCATTTGGCACAGATGTATAGCCCATTGGATCATCTGGAAGATCAATTTCCACATGAGAAATCACAGATTTATATTTCCGCGGCTGTTCCTCCGGATGAACCACCACAAATTTTTTTGGCATATAATGACCGGAACCGGAATCGTCATTTCTTGCGATCATGGTAGAACCATCATAAGATGCCTTTTTTCCAACTAAAATTGTAGTACAACCCATTTAAATTTCCTCCTGAAAATATTTCGTAATCTACTATGCTCTATGTTAGCACAATCGGGCATTTTATGGAATACAAGATTCCGGAAATCAATTATTTAACGGTTGTATTGCCTGCCATTAAGCTTTATACTTATCTTATTCCCGTAGCAAAATGATTCGCGAAAGAATCCTGCCCATCAGGGCTTTTCTATAACTTAAAGGAGCATTCCTTATGCAGACATCTAAAGATTATTTGCATGTTTTTCTTGATATGGGCGACGCACTGTTAAACAGCGGCGCAGAAATTTTCCGGGTGGAGGACACCCTGAACCGGATGGGCTATGCCTGTGGTGCTACCCATATGAATGTTTTTGTCATCACGTCCAGCATTGTTATTACTATGGAATTTCCCGGAGATGGCGCACGGACGCAGACACGGCGCATTCATGAATGTGGGGGGAATGATTTCACCAAGCTGGAGCAGCTCAATGACCTGAGCCGCCGTTTCTGCAGTCATCCGGTTTCTGCTGCGGAGCTGCGAAATGAATTTGAGAAGATCAATGCAAACAGACCTAAGCCTCTTTGGAAACTGCTTGGAAGCGTTCTTGCAGCCTGCAGTTTTGCCCTTTTCTACGGCGGCACTATTCCGGATGCCATTACTGCCGGCATTGCTGCAATCCTGATATGGAGCCTGCAAAAATATCTAAGACCAGTATGTATGAACGAGGTTACTTTCCAATTTGCAGCGTCTTTTCTCACAGGCTGCGCCATTTGCGGATTTACTTTGCTCTGTCCTTTCCTTCACATGGATAAGATCATGATTGGTGATATTATGCTTCTGATTCCAGGACTTATGTCAACTAATGCGATCCGCGATGTACTCATTGGTGATACCCTTTCGGGTATTATCAGGCTGATCGCCGCGTTACTTCTTGCAGCAGCACTGGCACTTGGTTTTATGGGCGCAATTATTCTTTTTGGGAGGTTTGGACTTTGATCACAATGACGGTTATACAGCTGATTACCGGAGCTATCGGATCTGTGGCTTTTGGTCTTCTTTTTCACATGAAAACTAAATATCTGCCGCTGGCTGCTGCCGGTGGTTTTCTTAGCTGGCTGGTCTTTCTCTTTGGGAAGAGTCTGTGGGGAAGTGTTTTTCTTCCGGCACTGCTGGCTGGTTTTATTGCAGATGTGTATGCGGAAATCCTGGCAAGAATCTGCAAGGAAACTTCCACTTCTTTTTTCGTTACTTCCGTGATTCCATTAATTCCCGGAAGTACCCTTTATTACTGCATGAGCAGTATTGTAGAGGGAAATCCCATGCAGGCACTTAAATATGGGAGGGACACCTTTCTCTTTGCATTTGGAATCGCCGCGGGGATGAGTATTGCGTGGGCGATCTGTTATTTTCTGAGAAGTGTTAAAGCACGATAATTTCTTATTCACAGTTTCCGGATTTCCACCTTGCGATTCCGCCAGCCCTTTTTCCAAACCATGAGAAAAACCTGAAAATCCAGGCTGTCTCTGGCTGTTGTAAAGGGCTCTTCTCTTAATATCTCTGCATGGATTCCGTCCCGGGTCAGTTTTTCCTGCAGTTTTCCCGCTTTTGACAGCAGGCTTTTTAACTGCTGATCAGCCTCATTTCCAAAAGTCCGGTCAGGATAAGCCGCCGCTGCGCTTTTTATTTTTCCGGTAAGAAGATCAATCACTGCACTATGCTTATTCTTGTGCAATACCCTGGCAAAAATCCTGGCGATAAATGGAGCTGGAAATTTCTTATAAACATGCAATAACCGAAGCAGAGAAAAATCCCGAGCTTCTTTTGCTAGCTCTTCCATTACTTGAAATGCTGCTGCAGACGGCTTCCAGGGGTCTTCCTTTGGCACAATATACTGTTTCGGCACTGCAGGATAACAGCAATAATTCAACGGTGGAAAGTCCGCCAGCTGCACAAGTGCCCTTTCTTTTTCTGTGCAAAACTCTTCTCCCAGATATTCCAGCTTATCTCTTGCAATGGCGATCCGATATTCCAGCTGACGCAGATATTCATACCCAGGTACCCAGAAATGACCGATTTCCCCATAGTTATAAAGATAAACCTCCAGATCCAGCATTCTGAAAAACAGGGTGACTACGTTCTCCCCCTGCCATACTACCAGTATATATTCATCCCCTTCCTGACTTAAGGATGATTTCAGAGGACCTTCATAATTCTCCAGATAAGAGCCTGTAAGTCTGGCGTCCCGGAAAATGAGAAAGCTTTCTACGGCATCATTCATCAAATAAACAAGGCGGATATCACCTGGATTTTTCTCTTTTCCCACTCTGGCAAGGCTGTCTTTTTCGCCCTGTTTTCTCTCATTATTTTCATATGTCTCATAACATTCCCATTCAGCCTGTGCTCCGTTTTCTTTCGGAAACAGCAATTCAAATTGCTCCTGTTCCAAAAGCTCCTCCAGCATTTCAAATGTATCCTGCATCTTATGATTACCTCAAACTGTTCGATTCCTGTTTCCAATTTCACTTTTTATTATATGGGTATCTGACAGAAATGTCAAAATAACGACAACAGATATATAGCTATAAAATAAATAGCATACAATTTACAGCTTACATTTTTCATATATTTTCTATATACTTTATATTATGGATAAAGAAGCTGTCGTTCCATAATATAAGAACCCGCAGGCAATCAGGAAGCGGTGAAACCGTTCCATAGATTGCCAGAGCATGTTTGAAGAAACTGTTTGAAAAGGGTTTTCTGCAAGATGTGCGTCAGAATTTGCAGAAGATTTTGTTCAAATTGGAAAGCAGCTTAAATGCGTGTAAAATCACAGGTAAGCCAGTTCGGCACCTGTTAAAAAGATTGGAGAACGAATATGAATCAGATTGATTACGAAAACTTAGGATCCCGAATGAAAGAACTGCGAATCAAAATGAAGCTTACCCAGGCGGAAGTTGCCAAAGCTCTGAATGTAACTCCTGGCTACATCAGCAACGTGGAGAATAACCGTACTGCAATGTCCCTGCGTATCCTTATTTATTATGCAAGACTGCTGAACATCTCCCTGGATTCCCTGATTGGCAGAATTGATTCTGAATACCGTGAAACTGCCCTGGACCGCGAGATTTCCGAGCAGGTACATAAAATGAGTATTCCAGAGAAACAAAAGCTTCTGAAAACCATGAAGGTATGGATGGAAGAAGATTGATTCTGAACGTAAAAGGGGCTGTCTATTTCCTGACAGCCCCTTTTGTAACTTTATGGTGTTTATAGTATTATATCAGATTTTATTCCCCCCCATTTCTGTGATAGTATCACATACTTTTCTTTTTTGCCTTGCGGACCAGTTTTCGGATCAGGACTACAATAAGAATAATAATTACAAGGAAGAGCAGGCAGATCAGCACGATCATTACTGAGAATCTATTGGGATTTTTCACCAGATCAATAATATTTGTGCTGTCATCTACAACCTTACGGTTATGAGTGACTGCATAATATTCCGGTACATTGGCAATTCCATCCCCGTCTATATCTTCAAAAGACTGCATATATCTTGCAATAGCATCCCACGCTTTCAATTCCCTGCCATCTTCCATGATTGCTTGATCTTCCAGATTTTCAATTGGATTTCCGTTCTTATCCTTTGGTTCAAGAGACAACAGACCATAGGACATTTTCATTACAGAGCCAAGCATTTGTCCTGTATACAAGTCAGTCACAACATGGTACAGTTTATCATCCTGAATTTCAATTCTTTCTCCATCTTCTCTGGTCAGATAACAGTCCGTCACCTTATTCAGAATCATTCGATGAGGATTATATGTAAAATTCAGTCCGCTGCAATACAATCTTGCAGTTGTCATAAAATCCGAAACAGAAGCGTCTACTTCTGCTGCCAGCTTCAATTCTTTTCCTGTCAGATATGCATTGATAAGAGGATATCCTGCCACACCGTCTTTTCCAATTCCCAGAGAAAAAGAATTGTAAACATCCTCTACTGTAATATTGCCTTTTGTATATGTGTCACGGACCGTTCCGCTTGGCACAACCGCTACGTCTACCGGATTCCCATCGTAATACTCTGAATTTTCCACAGCATATACATACGCATCAGACATAATATCGCCAAGATTCAGTTCTTCATGCTTTGTTCCCATCTCTTCCAGACTGTTAAATTCAATATCGTTCTGAGCCAGAACTTCATCCCTGGTGTACCCAAAATCTGCAAGATAATTGGTGTCTACTGTATCCATTAATTCATCAATCCGTTTCTGTGTTTCCTGATCCGGCTTGATCTCATCAGACACAGGAATCAGCTCATAGGAAGTCATTTCCCAACGCCCGTCCTCCTTCTGTGTCATTGAAAGTGATCCAAGGTTTCTCCCATACTCACCGCAGGATACAATATATGTATTCCCATGCTTAATGGCTTCATTCAGCTCTGTATGGGAATGTCCACTGATGATCAGATCCAGATCCGGCACCTTTTTTGCAAGGATTTCATCCTCTGACTTATCCTCGTCCTCCCAGGTTCCGCCGTGAGACACACATGCGATCATATCCACATTCTCGTTTTTCTTAATCTCAGCTACCGTCTGCTTTACTGCTTCTACCGGATCTTTAAACAGAAGTTCACATGTAGGCGCACATTCCAGGGCATCTTTTCCAAATACACCAACCACAGCAATTCTCGTATCACCCTTTTGAACCACAACATAATCTTTCACGCCGTACGCTTCAAACGCTTCTTTGATCTGCTTCTGCCCATCTTTTAAGCCATCTTTCTCCATAGCATCCCAATCCACATTGCACACTACGATCTCCGGCACTGTCTCACCGGAATTTATGGCTGCTTTCAGCATATTTGCCAGTCCCTTTGACCGGTAGTCGTATTCGTGATTTCCAAAAGTAGTCACATCATACCCCAGATATCCCAGCATTCGAAGCTCCGCTGCCTCCGTATCATATACGGTCTGGATCAGTGTACCCATGGAAAAATCTCCGCCATCCAATACCAGGGTATCTGGATTGTCTTTCTTCTTTTCATCCATCAGGGTTTTTATTTTCGCAAAACCGCCAACTTCTTTTTGCTGTCCATCTACAATTGTTGAAAAGCTGTCCAAATGGGAATGAGTATCATGGGTAAACAAAACGTCTACCTTTTTCGTCCCAGCTGCTGTCACAGGAATATCCAGTACAAGCAGAAGCAGTGTTGCAATTGTTAATACAATTGACAAAATTCGTTTCCGTGTCTTCATAACTTCTCCTTTTCATTCAAAAGATCTTCATCTGATTTCTATAGCATATCTTCTGCCAGCATCTCCTGATATCCGGCTGTCCTGTATTTTCCGATCAGCGCTGCCACCGGCTTTAACCTTTCATCCGTTATTCGTTCCAGTATTTTCAGCCGCTTAGGTGATATGACCTCTTTGGACCTGCATCTTTCGTAATCCGTGGCTTCCATATGCCAGTAATAAAATTCGCCCTTATAATACTGTGACAGTTTCTGTGCGATCAACACACCTTCCGGATCCAGATCTCCTGCATAATAAATCCGTGTTTCGGATTTTGCAAGTAAATCCAATGCCATCAAACCTGCCAGTCTTGGCTGACCGTTCATGCACATATATGCTTTTTCCTTATGATCTGTTTCTTCTTTTCCGCAAAGCATGGCAAAAACCGAAGGATTTTCCACAATATATATTTCATTTTGGGGACAATAGAGTGCATCCCATTCTGTAAGCACTGCAAGAGGAACCTGTACAATATGCTGTTCTTTCGCAAAACCTGCCATACCTTTATGATAATTTCCATCTTTTTTCACAGCCTGCACCTGATACAGCATGGTATAATTGGAAACATCATCCAGCATGATTCCTGCCAGCAGATAACTTTTCTGACGCTTATACGCAGGAAATATTGCAGATGTCTCTACTGTAATTCTTCGTATTTCCAAATCCATCTGTATGATCTGATATAAAAAATTCCCATCTGCTGTTCCAATATCAAACGCATGTGGATTGCCTGTCCGCATAGCTGCAAATACGGCAAGGTACATCTTTGTGCTGCGATATGGCAGATTGTTATAGATTTCTGCTCCAAGCCGCAGCATCTTGTCCCATTTGGCCAGTTCCTGACTCCCGTTGTCTTTCACAATGCTTCGCAACGATTCTAAGGCTGTCTCTACAGGAGTTCCTTCATAGTCTCTCTGAAAAATCTCCCATATACGCTCTTTTTCCTGTTCCCGTAAGGATTTTTGCTCCTGTCTTCCAAGCAGTGGCTCTTCAAAAAAATTCTCCAACAGGCATTCCGGCGTTATCTCTTTATATCTGCTTGTTTCCAGCGCCTGTCTGAATTTTTCTGAGGACACCGTTACACTTTTCTGACTGTGAAAAGATTTTCCAAAAAATCCTTCCAGTTCTTCAATATCTGTTGGTTTCAGATTCTTCAGAATTACTTTCCCACCAAACCTTCCGTAAGAAATATATTTCTCCCGGAAGCCTTTCAGAACCTTCTCCCAGACCGGGCTCAAGTGAAAATAAGCCAGACAGTCTTTCATTTTATTTTCAGATTTATACTCCTTCTGCCTGTCCAAGCTCTATTCCTCTCTGTTCAACTTCTTCCTCGTGTTCTAACAATTCTTTCCTGTGACCATTCCATAAATAAGGCATAACGGTTACAAATTTCGCATTTCCCGGACGGATTAACTGATAGATTGCCAATGCGTCCAACGTATCACAATCTCCCCACAGAACCTGTGAGTTAATAATAAAATCAAACCGGAATTCTGTCATCAGACGGAACATATCGCGAATATTTTTATTATCTACTCCGGCAAATGCCTCGTCCAGAGATATCAATCTCGGTGCATCTTCTCTTCCTCCCTGATACTTGGCCACAACTGCTGAAAACAGCGGTACATACATGGACATTGCCTTTTCTCCGCCACTGAAGGTTCCGAATACACTATTTGTCAGCTCCTTCTGACGTTCCCCGTTTTTCTGGGAAAACAGCTGGAATTCAAACCATTTACGGTAATCCAACGTATCCTTCATGATCTGATAGAAGGATATCATTCCCGCACTGTCTTTCGCATTTCTTCGTGCCTCTGCCACTTTGGAACGGAAATGGGCAGACAATCTGGCTGCCTCATCTTCACTCATCAGCCGATAATCTTTCTTCAGTAATTCTACCAGTTCTTTCGTATCCAGCTGGTCTTCCTGTTCTGCAGTCTTACTTCGCCATCTAAGGCTAAGCTTTAATCCGCTGGAGGTATTCATACCGTTCATCAGGGAATTCATTTTCTGTACCCATGTATTGGAACCGTTAATCTTTCCACGGATTTTTCTGCTTACCGTATTGGCAAGAATGTCTTCAAACAACTCCCGGTCTCCATCTTTGATCAGATTCTCCAGCTCTGTAATGTCTTCTTCAAGATGCAAAAGAAGACTGGCAAATGATATCTTTACGCCTTGATATCTGGCCGAAATGTCCAGTCGTTTTGCAGGAAATTCCGTTTGTTCTTCTTCCGTAAACAACTCATTCTGCATTAAATGATAGTCTGTAAGAAAGCCTCTGTTTTCAAAATATACCTTATTCAGATCGCGGATCACACTGTCTTTATCCAGCGCTTTTACATCTGATTCCAGATAACTTCTGATATGTGCGGCATCTTCCGGTATCTCTTTTGGTATTTCCACATAATGCAAAGCCTTTTCCATATCATAGCATTCTGAAAAATATTTCGTTTTCTTTTCATATTCTTCAATTTTCTTCTTGTTTTCGTCTAAACGCAGTGTCAGTTGTCCCACTTCGTCTTCTTCATGTGTCTGTCTGCTTACGCATACACGTAATTGCTCCGGATAATCCTGCAGCCAGTTAATACATGCATCAAGCCGTTCTTTAATTTCTTCGTAATCAGTCAGACGCAATTGTTCCTGAATGGAAGTCTGTTCTTCTGTCTTTCTCCTGATTTCTTTTTGAATTTCCTGCAGATCATACCGTATCTGTTCCATATCTGCATCCAGATCTTCCAGATGTTCTTTTCGCTCTCTCAGATACATCAGACTTCTAAGATACATTTCATGTGCAGCAATCAGGCTGATCAAATGCTTTCCATATTCTTCTGCTGCTTTTTTTGCTTCTTTAAATATATCATAAGAACAGGTCAGATATAGTGCTTCTGCAATTTCCAGTGCTTTCTTTTTCTTTTCTTTCAGTATCTCGGCCAGTTCACGGATCTGAAATTCCAGTTTATCACTCTCTCGCTTCAGCTGTTCGCACTCTCGTTCCTCGGCCTGCAGCATCCGAAGTGCTTCTCTCATATCTGTGTCTTTCGGAAGATTATCGTATTCTTTTCTGAGAATAACTTTTCTGTCAGACAGCTTTCTATGCAGTTCCTCCAGCTGCTGTAATGCAGTTTCCAACTCTGTGATTCTCTGTCTGCACTCTTCTATCTTTGCCTGTCTGTGTTTTTCACGGGCCTTTGTTCCAAGGAATCCTGCCTCATATTCTCCTGTTACAGTTCCGGCAAGCACTCCCATTCCGTAGGTTCCATCTTCTGCAACGGTAAACAAGCTCTCACTATCATATGCAATGCTTCCCAGGATTCCGGTGAGACGCTGATTGGAAAATATGTCATTCACTTCTTCATTCAGTTCCAATACATCCAACAGACTTCTGTCTGGCTGCAGATTCTTCTGACTGTTCTTGCAGATAAACAGATAATGATCTTCACATCCTTGTTCTGTTTTCAAAACCTGCTCTTTGTATTGCTCATCTATTACCAGTGCATCCAGAATTCCCATCTTTAATAAAGCTTCTTCCAAACGGTTACAGGCTTCTTCTTCCAGATTATCTCCAAATTCTATGACCTTGTAAAATTCCTGATATGGAATTCCAAGAGCATCCAGTCTCTTACGGTTACGTATAACTGCCTCTGAGCGTTCCGGCTGTGGTTCTTTCTGATTCTCCCATTCGGCCAGATCTGCCCTTACTTCTTCCAACTCTTTTTTTGTATTTTGGCTCTCTGTATCATTTACCGAAAGTTCAGATTCGATTTCCCCATTTTTCTTGATCCATACATCTGCAATCCTCTGACGAACCTCGGCAAAATCAGAGGATTCCTTATACGTTTCGGCAAATATACTTAATTCTCTTAATAATTCTTTTTCTAATGCCAGCTCCTGGTTTGCACCGTTCCACTGATACAATGCTTCTTTCCATTCATTCTGTGTCTGCACAAATACAGATTCCAGTTCTGACACTTTTCTCTGAAGAGTATCCAGTTCACGAATCCGTCTTTCTCTTTCTTTTATCAGATCATCCTTCTGTCTTTCCAGACGATCTGTCTCTGCCAGTATCTCTGTTCCCTCATTAATTTTTTCTTTTGTGTTATCAAATTGCTGCTGGTGTAAATTGAATTTGTATGGTTCTTCCGGATGTTTTTCCAGCTCTTCCTTCATAAATGCATGCTCTTCAAAGGCCATGGTATCAGCCTCATCCTGCATCTCTTCTATAAGCTCTTCCAGTTCTTTTTCTTTCTCATATTTCCTGTCTTCTTCTGTTTTAATCTGATTCTGTGCATCCTGATATTGAGTCTGTTTCTGCTCCAGGAATCTCTGCTTTTCTCCCAGGTTTTTCTGTTGTCCGTTTAATTCTGTAATCAGCTCCGCTTCTCTTCGCTTCAATGCTACCGCGTCGCTTTTGTTCAGAGATTCTTTCTCTTTCTCCATGGACTCACGTTTCACATCCAGATTCTGATGTTCTATTTTCAAGTCTTCTATCTTCTGTCTGCATTCACGTAGCTTTTTCTCCTGTTCATTTTGCCGCGTCCTTGCATTTTCCAAATTTAGTCCAGCCTGTTCGCAGCGTTCTGCTTTTTCATATAATAATTTCTGATTATATTTTGAAAATACTGCCTGGATTTTTTCTGCTGCCTGTCTGGCTTCTTTCCTGTTTTTCAGATTCATGGTCATGGTATCCATATTTTCAATGGCTTCCGACATAGGACGCAGGTCATCATCAGACAGAGGCTGAAGGGAATCACTTAAAATATCATTGATTACAGATGGCTTAAAATCCTTGGAAAGCTTCGGTGTACGCAGTTGAATCAGAAGATCTATCATTTCCTTATATTCTTCTGTTGTCTCAAATCCAAAAATCTGGCGGTTCACATACTCCATATAGTCAACCTGCCTGTCGATAACGCGGCCGCCATCCCCAATTCTGTTTTCCAGTTCTTTTTTTGAAAGTGTAACCTTTTCGCCTGAATCCTTATACAAAAAGAAATCCTTACCGATACGTCTTCCATCGGTCAGACTAAAATACCATTTATCCAGATTCTTTCCTCTTCTTGCGCGGATACCCATTCCGATGGTCAAATATGTATCACTGTTTTGTCTTTTAAGTTCCAGATACAGATAGCCTGTGCGTTCTTCACGTCCGTCATCTTCTTCCAGAAGATAGCTGCTCATCTTACGGTCCCTGGAGCCGAAGGGATCCAGTCGTTCCGGGCTCATATTTCCATCCAGAAGAAGAGGCACCACACTCTGCATAGTTACTGATTTTCCCGATCCGTTTGAACCTCGAAGGAGCATTCTTCCCTTCACAAACGGGAATTCCTGTTCGTCATAATACCAGAAATTAATCAGTCCGATCTTATTTGCCTGCCATCTGCTATTCATCATTTCTTCCTCCCATATAATCCTCCGGATAGCTTCCCTGTATTTTTCCGGTGAGCGGACATATTTTTATCTGATGAGCGAGTTCTTCTTTTCTTATGAACATCCACAACTCCATCTCATCCAACACACTTTTTACAAATTCCCCTTCCGGCATCTCGCGATAATTTTTCGAAAATCCACTTCCATATTCCTGTTTTATTTCTTTTATCATATTTTCAAATTCAATCTGATCTATAAGACAGGTTTCATCCAATCCGGTCTTCCATTGACCCTTCTCAATTTTCTTGCGTATTTCACGAAAACACAAAAGCAAAATATCGGATATGGAATTATTGCCGGGAAATACCGTTCCCATCCTGCAGTCGTCTCCGGATAGCAGATATGCACTTCCTTTATGAATGTGCACATGACAGTCAAATATCTGCTCCAGTTCTTCGCTTAATCTGCGTCCGTAATATTTCAGATATTCAAAATCCTCCGATGAGCCATCCGCTTTGTACATACCAGGTGCAAAAATCAGTCTTTTATAAACCCTGTGTCTTCTTGCAAAGCCTCGGTCTTCATCCACTTCAAACCAGTCACTTTCCTGAAAATCTTCCGGTTTCGTATATTCCATAATGTCTTTTGAAAAGCTCTTCATAAAATACCTGGATGCCCCTGTATTTTCATAAAGCACTTCTCCTCCTTCATCGTCCATGAATGCCTCGTCTTTTCCATCTGTAACTCCAATAAGCCCCTGATCTGCTGCAAATCTCATTACACGAATCAGCTTTCTTCTGTTCGTATACAATGTCCAGTCAGAGATTTCCCCAGGCAGATTTGCTGTAATATATTCCGTCAGCTGTGATATGATAAACTGCTCCTGTGCATCTCTGTCTTCCAGAAACATCAGCAGAATACAGAGATATGCATATTCTTCTTTTGAGGAAAATTTCTGGATCCCCATAAAGCTTTCCGGTATCACCGGAATCTTCTCCATCTTTATCAGAAGTGAATTGTCAATGATCTGGCAGCCCATTTTCTCTGTAGTAAATTTACGCAGTTCTCCAAGGGCATCTCTTAATTTATAATAGGTTTCCTTATCTCTGGATTTTAATACCCATCTTTTATTTAACAGGATCTCCAGTTCCTTCATCACGTTTCCTCCTGAAATACAATTGACAAATCAGGCATAGTAAAATTACCATCCAGACAATGCACAACACAGGTCTCATCTGCCCGGCTTCTGTCTAATATGTATCTTCTTCCATCATCCGTTCTTGCAGAAAAATCCGCAGATTCCATGGCATCCGACAGCCATTTCAAAAGGATCTCTCTGATTCTTGGTTCCAGCACCGGTAATTCTCCAAAATGAATCCTTCCATTTACTTCCAACGCCTGCAATTTTTCCATTTCTTCTCTCTGTTTTTCCAGCATTTTACGTCTTGTTTCCTGCTTTTGCTCTGCTGATTCGCGGATCGCACTTCTTCTGGATTTCTCCCTGTATGTACGTATCCTTGGCTTTAAACTGATTTCCATGGGTTGTTCTTCGTATACTCCGATATTCATGCTATCCGTTTCACGTACCAGATCTCCGGCAATATGCTGCGGGCACTCCATGCCAAATACCATTGCAGACATTTTGTGGGCTTCTTCCATATCCTGGCATTTCAAAAATAATTCTGCCACTTTGCGGTATTCTTCTTTTCTGTTAGCACCTAATGCATTCTTTTCACTTAACTGCGCTGCATATCTTGTGATCCTGCGAATAATATCATTTGTTGCATCAAAAAGCTTTCCCGCTTCATTCTCCTGACCTTCCTTTCCTACAAACCAGTCATAGATACTTTGATAACGGCCCTTTACTTTCTGCCAGATCATTTCCTTCGATACTTCCACATCCATTCGCGGTATCGACAATTCATAATCAACTACTTTTTCAAATACCTGATTTTTCATCTCTTCCTTCTGCATGCATAAGCTTTCTTCTATCACACCTACATTTCTCTGTAATCCCTTAATAAAGCTGCGCAGATATTCGATCAACCGGTCTTTAAACACCAGAAACTGTTTCGTATGCATCATTTCTTCTGCCCGCACACTGTTCAGATCTCTGATATAGTCCTGATAATTCTGATTCAGACGTACAAAATCATTATTCAGATCTGTCCACCAGGTATATACTTCATTTTTATCTCTTTCCACCATCTCCGGAAACCGTTCTATACCTCTTCGTATCCGCTCCAATAATGTGGGCTCTAAGGATGCACCTTCAATGAACAGGTTCTCAAGTCTAAGCACCAGACGTTCTATCTCTACACTATATTCCGTCATCTGATAGCGGTACTTTTTATTCTTAAATTCTTCAATCGATGCCACCTTTTTCGTATCCTGGATCGTATTCAGATTCTTCCATTCTGTCAACATTGTAAGATCCTGCTGACACTGCTCTGGTCTGTAATCTGCAAAAAAAGGATCCTTTATCATTTCTTCGTAAACCTCTTCCTGGTACAACCAGTATTTCAGTTTCTCGTAATGTTCAAAAAAAATACGCATAATACAGCGATATCTGCTTACATTATCTGCATTTAAATATTTCGCTTCTGTCAGTGGTTTGATTAATTTATCTGATACCTGCATGAGGCCTCTCCTTCTTTTTATACATGGGGTTACTTATATATAATGTCGGAGGCAAAAGTCCCCGACTACGATACTTGCGGATTGTTTCACCGATTACATTGTATCAAGACGTTGGCCAGTCGACCAGTCCTAATCTGTAAAAGCTGCTATTTTTTTGCACGAAAAGAGGCTGCAGGAATTCTATCCTACAGCCAATTTCGCTTTTTTGTTTATTTCACTTTTTTATTCGAACTCGCAGAGTCTGGTTTGATTCAGATTATTTCAATACAGTTATCTATACTATTGTGTATTGATAAACTGTATCTTTTCCACACATTATTTTTCGTTTCACACATTTTTAGTACCAATCCAGTACCATTGCTATATTGTCATTATTGTGTGTAGTTCTGGTGGCTTGCAGGTTTGTTTACTATTCACAGAATAATTTTCTGCTGACTTACTTGTCCACCTATGGAAATTATAATGTCCAAGCGATATTTCAGCAAGAAAAAATTTTGTTGTACTAGTCGTTAGTACCACGATTGTTTTCTATGTACTGAGCAAAATCAATTACCTTTGCTTGCTCTCTCTTAGCAGCAATCCCTAATCGTTCCATGTCTAATTTAAAAAGTTCACTCGGATATCCATACGCATCAAATCCCTCTGGCTGGCAAATATCTCTGTTCAGATACTCACTAAGTTCCCATTGATACTTTGCTTCTTTCTCCAGCTTCTTACCAAAATACTGTGCATCCATTACCATTCTGTTAATGCCACCAACCGATTTCCTACCATGAGTTTTGGTTACAGTTGTATCGCCTGACATTTTAAAATACTGCCCTATCTGTTCCTCGGAATATCCCATTTCCTGCATCACGCCATGAATCACACTGCGGATATACATTGTATAGTAATTCCAGTTTCTTGGTTCAATATCTGTCATTGCTATTGTATAACGATTACTGGCATTCACAATAAACAAAACATTTCTTCCTTTTATTTTCGTCAAATGTGTGTCCCAGCAGAACACAAGTGAAGCACCTTTGCTTTCTTCAATCTTTGTTGTTTTTAGTCGATCTTGAACTGCTTTTGTTGCACCAATCTCCATATGTATCACCTGCTCATCTCAAGTATTCTTTTTACTTCATTCTGTAATTCATCACTAAAGTCTGATAAATCATCATATGTAATTACTTTCAGTCTAATGAGACGAACAATATCCCATATTGCCTCTGATTTACTCATCTCCATGATAACACCCGGATGGCGCTTATCTTCTTTTATCCGTTTTTCAAGTTCCCAGAATCTTTCTGATGCAGGCTTTTTATCATCATTCAGAAAATTTGCATACTCTTTAACAAGACCTTCCATATAATTTTCCTGCCATCCTGATAATCTTTCTCGAAATAATTTCCAATCTTTTTTGCTTATGTCCATGATTTTAAACCTCCTCAGCCTCATGTTAGTCTCAACAAACAGTGTCAAAAATGAGACTGACTTGAGACTGTACTCATACAATTCAACCACCAATGCCGATTTTATCGCTTTTCTGCCATATTATGTAGTCTCACCAAGTCTCAAATATCATGAGACTTCGTTGAGACTAACTCTGGAATATCCTTGAGTAAAAGTTTGGGTGTTACATTGAGTGCCAAATTTACTGTCATTTACTTACCTAATTTTCCATTTTCCACCATTATCTGGACCTTTTCGTTCTATGATACCTTTATCCTTTAATTCTGATATATATCTAGCAATTGTTCTATCTGTAACATCTAATGCTATTCTTAATTCATCAATAGAAATATTCGGGTTCTCCGAAATCATTTTCAGAATCTCATATGCTTTAGCAAGCTTCTTCTTAGAATACTCTGGCATTAACTTCTTAATTTTTTCTTCCGAAATTTCTATGACATTTTCTATGACATTTTCTATGACATTTTCATTTGCCTGTGCTGCATAACTAGAACCATAATTCAGATTATACAAAGTCAATGTAAAATCATCATTATCTGCATCAAAGACAGGCATCTTGGACTCATCAAATTCAACCTGCCCCTCGTAATCTGCCAATATTTTCTTAAATCCACTACCTCTACGCTCCATGTACTTCAAGCGGCTGAATATATCAGCTAATATCGGATTTCTTCGCTTTGATGGAATTTTCAATAAATCTTTTCCCTCTAAAGATATTCCGCTTACCATTCCACCCGGTGAATATATTTCAATTCTGTCATCAAACATATCTATATGGACTTCGCTGCCTATCTCCATATAATTTCTATGAATCAATGCATTTACTACCCCTTCAAGCACTGCACGATCCGGATAATCAGGCATTTCAATTCTGCCGTCATCAACCTTACGCCATGCTTTCTTGGAATTATTTCTGACAAAATCTGTTCCTGCCTGTAATAGTGTGACAAGACTTCCCGTATATTCCTTATCATCAAGTGCATCTACAATTCCAGATGCCTTCGTAAGTCCATTCCATCTTGTGCAAAATAATCTGGAATGGCGAACCGGAGATTCATCCGCTAAAAGTGCTCCTGCATTCGTCAGATTTCCTTTTTCATCAACCAAACCAAAAGATTCATAATCTGTATCTTCAAATGCATTTCCAGTTCTTTGCTTATATACCGATTTTAATTTTGTGAAAGACATATTGCCAAAATCGTATCTTGACTTCAGACTATCATAACTTTCACCACTTCCACGAAGTACCAACTCTCTTAACTGTGAAGGTGTCGCCGGAACACTTTCATTTCCAATACGCATAAATGCAATAAGTTGTCCATCGCCTTCATAATAGCATGGTGTCTGCTGCCCTTTCATAACTTCTACGATAACAAATGTCTTGTCTTTATCTTTTTCAAATGAAAGCTTAAACTCTGGTATAGGATTAAGGTGTGTTTTAATTATTTCACTAATTTTCTCTGCATCACCTTCAGCATCCGAAAGACCAACCAACACATCATCGTTTGCCACACCAAATACCAGCCTACCACCATAACAATTTGCAAATGCACTTATACTCTTGCACCAGCTTTTAGGTTTCTTTATCTCAAGTGCAACCTTTTTATCGTAATCTGTGGCTTCGCCGATTAGCTGCTTTATGTCCATGAATTCACTTCCTTCTTTGCAAAAATTTTTCTGCGTAATATTGCATAAATAAAACATTATGATTAGAACTTTATTTTACATAATATTTCTCTTTTCCCTTATTATATCCAATATTTTTCCAAGTCCGACATATAAATCACTATTGTCTTCACAATACCTCTGCAATCCAATTATATTCATTATTAAATAATCCAGCCTATGTAATTCAGATCCCAAACAAAGCTTATTATAAAACCCTTCTATAGTTGTATTTTCTTTAAACTCATCATTTATCCGAATATAATATTTGTCATCTCTTATAAATACATTCTTAATTTTTTCTCCATCCGGATTCAATGTATCCATTTCTTCCTTTTCAATCCAAAATGAATTTTTATTATGATTACAGTCATGACATGATAAGATTAAATTTTCCATATAACCTGCATCTTTTTTTGTAGCAAATATAGGAGCTTTTTCATATAAAAAATGATCTATTTCAAATTCAGTCTTTTTTATCAAATCAATTGAAGCTCCACAATATGCACATTTCCCATTATATGCTTTAATAAATTCCAACTTAAATTTCTGAGAATTATCACTAATATATCTATGCATATCTTTTGCATTAGGGTGCTCTATTTCAACTAATTTTTCTACTTCTTTCTTTTTTTGTGACACATCAATTAATTCTGGACAATACTTTGTTCTTCTGTAGTCCATATTCCTATCCCTCTACTTTTGTCTGCAACTCTTGAAACATTTTTATCACATCATCAATATCATTCTTAGTAAATTCATCAAATTTTCCTTGACCATTAACTGAATTCACTATTTTTTCGACCATAACTTTTTCCCAGCTAGTATTCTTTTGCAATTCTGAGGTAATTTTTCTAACTTCAAAAATATTTCTAATACATTGGTCCAATATTAGGGGAAGCTTTTCATCATAATATTCCACTGGCGTCTTTCCGCATTTAGGATCATATTTAGAAATTGTTTCATAATCTGGGGCGATTTCATTTTGCGTAATAACAATCACCTCTATAAACGGAAAATATTTTTTTAGAATAATTTTAAATTCTTCTCCTGTAAACTTTCCTGCTATTGCTGTTCTATTTTCAAATAATTTTGAGTCTATAAAAATTATATTTGCTGATTTAACATCCGGATTATTAATCAAACTCTCGTATCCTGCATCTGGATTGAATTTAATATCTAAAGATTCAACATTACAACTCGAATTCTTATATTTATCCAAATATTTGGATAATGAAGTCTCCGGATAATCATCTATATATATAATTTTTAAGTTTTCCATTATATTTTTCCTCCTATAGTGAATTCTATTTCAAATCCCTTTTCCCCACCTATTTTCTGTATTTCTCCCCCTGACATTGTACATGTATTATTTACAATCCACATTCCGAGACCATGCCCGTTAGTTCTTGTAGTTTCATGTACCTCTAATATTTTCATCGGATCCGTTTTATACTTATCATCAAGTCCTTTTCCATTATCACAATATTTAATATTTAAAAATCCATTAGCCTCATTTATAAATATGGTGATCATTAGTTTTTGCGTATTTTCATTTTGCTGCACACTATTTAAAATCAGATTATCAAAAATAACCTGCAATATATCTTCTGAAATCTGATAAACAATATCTTCATCCATTATAATTTCAATACTAAGCCATGCGTAATCTCTTTCCCACACTTTTTTTATAACAGTTAAGATATCTGCTATACTCTGGTACCTAATCTCAAACTGTTTTTTTTCTATTTCTTCCAACATAGTGTCCATGAATGTCACCAATTTTCTTCCAACAACATCATTACTTTCCAACAAATAAGGTACATTTTTATAAGATTTTCTCGTTTTTTCAGAAGAATTCAATTCATCCCACATACCATATTCTTTTAATGCATCTACTATATTATTGTAATTATCATATATGGCATTTCTATCATTTTTCATTTCATGTGCAATGGATGAAGCTTTTAATCCCGTTGTTGCTAATACATTTAAAATTCTTACATCATATTTATATCTAGCCTCTACCGCTTCTTTATCTTTCTGATATTGTTTTCCCTCCTTTTTATAACTTTTGATTTCTGTTGCTAATTGCTTTGCTTCTTCCTTTGTTAAACCACTAACAGATGTCGGTCGGTTTAATACTCGATCAGAAATAGGTGTTGCTTTTTGCCCATCTATCTGATTCTTAGCATTTATTTTTCTAACAATATTTTGTCTATACCTTTCAAATTCTTTAATGCCTACTAATATTATTTCAACAAATAACTGATAATAAATATTTTCATCTAAGCCTTGGCGGTTAGCCATATCCTGAAGCACAGCATTCTTCTTTTTATCTATCATGACATAACCTGCCATCTGATTTTCTCTCACACGCCATGCACCCGTTGGATGAGAAGCTGCCGCAGGGGATTTTCTAGATCTTTTTCCAAGTCCTAACCAATCTTTCCTTCCTTCATATGAAGATATACTAAATGCATTCCTATATAATATTATTCCACTTTCAATATTTTTAGGTGTGTTTAAATACTTGTATAAAAATTTCTCTTTTTCATCTTTTGATGTGGAAATATTAAAGTATAAATTTGCTGAAAATTCGCCAATATCATTAACCACTGTTTGTATATCAGCATCTAAAAGCTCCGTAATTTTGTTTCCTTTCAACTCATTAACAATATCCGTTTTCGTTTCATATTTTTTTATATCAATCCCTGAACAATATTTTAAAGCCTCATTTTCGAACTCATCTGACTCTACTGATGTCACTAAGATTCCTTGGTTATACTTTAAAACAATATTACTTCTACAATTGATTCCGACTTCTGCTTTAGGAAAATGTTCAACTACAATTTCATCATAATTATCTGAAATGATTCTTATCTCCATAGATGTATCATGATAAGTTCTTTCTAAGTACTTATTTAAATTTTCTATGCGTTTTTTATTCCACTTTTCCCTTAATCCTATTATTTCTATATCTGTTCCTTTAGTGTGAATGTCATAGTTCTCATCTAAAACAGATGTATTCCAATCTGTTTTCCAAATTACACCAACAGAATCTATTTTTTTTGATTTCAAACGTACTCTATACCCTAGTCTCGATAATGCAAATCTTCCAACACCTTTCGAACCAGCTTGAATTCTTTTTTTATTATTTTCATCTATTATTTCATATTCTTTGCTACTTTTACCTATATGCATCCAATGTTTTTTTATATCGTCTGCATTCATGCCAATGCCATTATCTTCAAATCGAAGTGTGTCATTCTGAAATGTAATTTTTAAATTCAAGGCATTAGCATCATATGCATTCTTAACTAATTCAAGTATTGCAGCCTCATCTGTAGAAAAATTCTGTACACCTAACAATTCCGCTATCGTACTATCTTCTATAACATATTTTAATTCTTCCACTCAAGCCACCTCCTAAAACATATAATTCTCAATATCCTTCGATGTTATTCTCACCGATTTGCCACTTATAGGTATTCCAATTTTAAAAACATACTCTTTAAATTCGTCGCTTCTAAGTATTCTCATTGCATCTGTCAATGTATATTCATTATTATCTTCCTTTTGCACGATATACATTCCCGCATATGGTATACATTCCTGCTCTAATTCATATACGTCTACATCATTTGTCACAACTGTTGAAATCAGAAGTTTTTGTCTATTCAAGCCACTCAGGGCTTGTGAGCGACCATACTCATACCATTTTGCATTATTATCACTTTGCCTTTTATCTAAATCATCACGAAACTCATTAAGATACGCCGTAGCCCCAGGAAATAATCGTTCAAACTCACCATCATCATAATGTACTAACTCATTTTCGTCATATGTATACGGAAAAATAATTTTTTCATGTTTAATATATCTAAGCGTTCGAGGTGTTTCAGTATTTCTTACTACTTCTCTTTCAATAGTATGATTACCACAAACATAGCCATTATCCACTTCGGTATATGCCCCGTCTGACAGAACATATGCTTTATTTAGAAGTGTTGCCACAACATGTGACACCTTAAAATAATCCCCAAATCGATGTTGTCCCACTTCATTCTCATCTGCAAAAAACCACTTTTCATCTAGTTGAGCAATAGGTATATCTATCGCATTTTCCATACTCATGTCCTGATAATGCAAAAGCTCCTGCTGACGTTGTTTGTCTAACACCATAATGGATGACTTAACTAATGCCTTATCAAATATTTTAACTTGTTTGTAATCCTTTATTTTGGCAATGTACGGACTCATAAAAATCCTCAGATTATGTCCAAATACAGTCTTATAAATACTACTTGGAATAAGATAAGACATTTTCCCGTTATCTGCTAATGAATTAATACTTTTCTCTATAAATGCATAGCAATAATCAAATTTTCCTTTGACACATGTAGAGAAATTACTCTTTACAAACAGCTGTTCCTCCTCTTTCAATTCACTGTATGTAATATAAGGAGGATTTCCAACAATATATTGAAATTTAATAGTAGTATTCCACTTCAAATAATCTGCATTTATCACTTTCCAATCAACTTTGTCAATATCGTTACGTTTTAATACTTTATCTAAATTATCAATACACTTTTTATACTGTTCTTCATCAATCTCGATTCCATATATGTCTTTTGCTAATCCATTCTTTATTCTTGTTCTAGACAAACCATTTTCCTTACAATCATCAATATACCTTTGAACTACCGCAACCAGGATGTTGCCATCGCCACAGGAATTCTCTAGTATTTTTTTTCCATATAAATTATGGGTATAACCCACACTATCTAGTAATTCTATTACATAATTTTCAGGCGTAAATACCTGGCACTTCTTGTTCATAGTTTTCTCTTCACTTTCTCTATTCTTCCTTGCTCAATATTCATATCTGATTGAATGGTATTTCTTCCTTAATGGCAGAGCTTAAATTATCGTAATTATCAAATAGTTCTTTACTAGCATCGGTAGCGTCATATGTATAATCACCGACAATTTTACGCCACCTCTTTATACCTCATAAACACATACTCATAAATTTTCTGTCTGTATGCAAATATTTCATTATCAGAATAACTCTCTGGTAACTCTTCCCAGAGAATTGCTCCTATATATGTTTCTATGTCATCCCTTGTTTCCTGTTTCTCTGTCCAATGGTCAAGTTCAGATATCTTTGCTTTTATCTTTTCCAGCAAGTCTACCGCAACTTTCTTTATTTTATTGATATCTTCTTTTGAAAGATTTTCATTGAAAAGCATATCATACAATGACAGTTCCTCATCACTTGTAAAGCCTTCTCTGACATAACGCTTTTCTTCCTGATTCATGGAATTAGCCAGATTCATCAAGTCCATAAATGTTTTTTCAATGATTGCTCTGTCCTGCTCATTATTATATTCATCAATGATTGTCTGATATCTTTCATAATAATCCACACGACTTGGATTTTCTTTGAGCATGCTGTCTAATCTTGTTTGAATTAGTTCATCCAAATCCGTAATAAGCAGATTCTTTTTCTTTGTCTTTGCAAACTCTCTTCGAAGCAAATCAAAATCTATTCTACTAATATCGAAACGCTTGGCTATGTCGTTATTATTAGATTCCTGTTCAATCATTATATATTCACCCAGAATCCCATTAATCTGAACCATCAAATCGACATTGTCAACATGCCTCTTCTTTTTCTTTAGTTCATCAGCTATTGCTATGAGTGCATCTTTTCTATCTCTATCCACATCTGATATATCATCTCTATCGAGATACTTCATCATTCGGTTGATTTCATTTGCATATGTCGTAAACTGCTTGCGTGATTCTCGGCTATCAGAAACAGCATTTGCTGCTGTCTGTAGTAATGCTAATTTTGAAAAGTCTTTTGCCTTAATCAAATCTTCCAACTCAAAATTTCTGCTACATAAAAATTCTATAGCTGCTGATATAGTTCCCAGCACGTGCTCTATAAGTTCTTCCTTATCTATTGTTGGATCAGTCTCTCTTCCTCCAACATTTGCTGTATAATCTGCAAGTGCTTTACGAAGTGCCTTTACTATGCCAATATAGTCAATAATAAGTCCGTTACTCTTGCCCTCTGCCACACGATTAGCTCTTGCTATTGTCTGCATGAGAGTATGTGCTTTCAATGGCTTATCAAGATATAAGCATGATAAGCACTTTACATCAAATCCTGTAAGCCACATAGCACATACAAACACTACACGAAGTGGATTATCTTTATCCTTAAACTCCTTATCGAGTTCTCTTTTCTCCATCTTCTCACGATGTGGTTTTATATCAAGATTCCATTTTTTAAATGTCTGAATCTCATTCTGCTCCTGAGAAATAACAACTGCCATTTCAGTTTCTTTCATCCATTTAATCTTGCGTTCCAGTTCCTGTGCTTCCTGCTGTGATACTTTTGATTTTATGCCTTCTAATCGTTTAATTTCTTCTTTCCAATAATCCTGCACAAGGTTATACATACGAACACAAGTCACTTTATTCAGACACACGAACATAGCCTTACCGCTTGTCCACAAATCCGAATAATGCGAAACAAAATCTTTTGCTACTGACTGAAGTCTTTGCGGTGCTGTCATAATATGAATTTCTTTCTTAAATTCATGCTCCAGCTTTTCTGTCTGGTCTGGATCTAAATCTGCTGCCTCAATCGCATCCAATATCTCATCCGTAATATCCGGATTATCTAAATCCAAAATCTTCTCTCCACGATTCTCATAATACAACGGAACTGTTGCTTTATCCTCAACTGCTCTCTTAAAATCATAGATAGAGATATATCCACCAAATGTTCTCTCTGTAATATTGTCATTCGATAATAATGGCGTTCCAGTAAAACCAATACGTGCGGCTGTAGGCAGCAAATTCATCATATTATCTGCAAATATTCCATACTGACTCCTATGTGCTTCATCGGACATTATAATAATGTCATGATCTGGTATAATTGACTGTACATCTTTCTTATTAAATTTCTGAATCAAAGTAAATATAAAGCTAGGATTTCCTTGCAATTTTGTTATAAGGTCATCACCACTCGTAGCAATATACTTTGCAGCCTTTGTTTTTCCAAGTAATCCACAATTTTCAAAAGTATCGCTAATCTGTGTATTTAACTCATCCCTGTCTGTCAAAATCACAATCGTTGGAGAACCTGCAAATTTTCGCCTAATTTTCTGTGATAAAAATACCATAGAATAACTTTTACCAGAACCTTGTGTATGCCAGAACACACCAAGTTTTCCATTATTCAATTTGCGTGCTTCATACGCCTTAACAGCCTCATTTACACCCAAATACTGGTGATTTCGTGCTAGAATCTTTACTGTTTTTCCATCTGAATGGTCAAATAATATGAAATTTTCCAACAAATCAAGAAAGTTATCCTTTTTGCATATACCTCTAAGCATCGTTTCAAGTGCAACATTACCTTCTTCCTGCTCAGACAATCTTTTCCACTCATGAAAAAATTCATATTTGCTACCTAATGTTCCCACTTTAGCCTCTGTTCCATTGGACAAGATAAGAAATGCATTATAATAAAACAGATGCGGTATTGTATCAAGATAGTCTGTATAGTTATCTGTGTATGCATTCTGCACATCTACAGAGTTCTTCTTCAATTCTATAAAAAGAAGAGGTATTCCATTTACAAACCCCACAATATCTGTGCGTCTCCGATAAAGATCTCCATGTATTTTCATTTCCTTAATAGCAAGGAAATCATTATTCTCTGTATTTGTAAAATCAATTACAATTGCCTTCTTTTCCTCACTCTGACCATTCGGCTTTTTCACTTTCACTGGAATACCATCTCTTATGTGTCTATACTTTTCCTCATTTATCTGCATAAGAGAAGCTGATGACATATGACTTTCAAATGTTTTTATAGCATCTTCAAGTAATGCTGGAGTAAGCCATGGATTGAGTTTTAAAAGTGCCTCCTTGAGATATTTCACAAGAAGGATTTTCTTATATGATTTCCTGCCAAATGTGCCAGTTTCACCCAGAACTTCTGTGTTATAGGCAAGTTCTACACGCCAACCAAATTCATCTTCAAGAAGGTGACCAGCACTTTCCTGTACTAATATATTTTCAGAATAATCATAGCTCATAATAATCTCCTCCTTCCTTTATCTCATCATAAATACAACAATCATCATTTATTTTAATAATCAACAAAATCATTATCTTTAATAACGTATAATAATCCGCTATCATTATATTGTTATCTGGCACAATAGAATCATGGATATAGCGATTTCTAATAGCTTTTCCATCACTAAACTCAGAATTATTCAATATATAATCAAAATATTTATATTCAGGTTTCGACAACAGTTTATCATCTACATAAATATCACCATTTTTAATCAATTGTTTTAATAATGGTGATTTTATATGTTGTAATGAAATAACTTCTTTTTCGTAAAACTCATGTAAAATAAATACTCTTTCCTTGTTATAATTAATAACATTATCTTCAATATATATTGACCCTTTTTCGATTAACCAATTTAGTGATGCTATGTTATATGGTTCACATTCTGACAATTTTATATCTTCATTTGATATAAGCTTAATAAGAGAGTCATATTTTGATTTTGTTTTTTCGGTATACCCAAGCATGCTCTGCGATGAAAAAAACATATTCATCTCTTTAATAAGTTCACTATTTATAACATAACAATATTTATTTTTTATTCGACTTGGGATATCTTTTATTCTTGGTGAATCTGTTATATATTTAAAAAGCTCAAGATCAATTTCTCCATCATCGCACAACATTTTATACTTACTTAGTACTCCATCTATACCTGATGCAAGAGTTTTACATTTACTAAGTATGCTATCAGCTGGGTTTGGCATATTACATGTATAATCTTTAATATCAAATTCCTGTAATAAATAGGTCTCAAAAAACCACTTTATAATGTCTTCAATGTTGATATCAAGTTTAATCAATTGTTCAACATAACCCCTCATTTGGATATCAGATAAAGATTCTAACATATCAAATGCTACATCCTTTTTGTACATTCCAACACCTCTAACTTCAAAAATCTCCGTAAGAGGATGTCTTTCTCCATGACTTGAAACGCATGTGAGTCTTGCTTGACTATCTATGTATTCGAATAAATATATGAAGTTGTTTAGCAATGTTGGGTAATCAGTATTATCCTTTACCCATCCTGTGTCATACTCTAGAATCCATTTACTATTTTCAATTTGGATATTCTTAACATTTTCAAATGGACCAAAAGTAACACCAAAACCATAGTTATGAAAAATCGCCGATTTATTATTCTCCCAAAATTCGTTATTCCTCTTGTCCGCCATTTTTTTCATTTTCGGAGTAATCGGTAACTCTTTTGTATATTTAGCATTTAAAATAAGTTTCATAAAATTCGGGTTAATATCATCACTTTTAAGATAATCTTCGATAAGTTTTACCCTTTTCTCAATAGTAAAATGTCTTGGAATATATACCTGTATTTTTTTATCATGTTCTTCTAAATAATAAGAAACTACAAATTGCAACCCATATTGTTGTTCCTCTAGCAATATAGTTATCTCTTCATCAAAGTACTCTACAAATGACTTATCCTGTAGTATATTATAAGTATTCCAACGCAGTCCTTTTAGCACATCACATATTCTATTCTTAGAAATACACTTGTAGATATTAAACTTATAAAAGAAATTTATAAAATCATCCCAATATCCCACATAACAATTATTAAAAGTATCAACCACATTTTCTTCTGTTATCTGTTTAAATCTCTCATAAACTACAGTATTTAAATTCAATGTTTTCGCTTTATATCTCTGATATTTTTCTTCTGACCAATCCGGAATGTCTGTAACTTTCTCAAAAAATAATTTTGTATGATAAAGTTCAATCACTCTATTAATATCAGCTAACTCTATCTGATTTTGAACATAAGAATCCAAGATAGCAGTCACCTTTTGTTCATCAGCACGATAACAAAATCTAGCGTTGAAGTAATCTTTATGTTCAAAATCATTCATTATTTATACCTCCACTTCTCCACTCATCAATCTTGGTAATAATCGGTCACGAGCTTCTAAAAGTAAAACATTTTGATTCAACAAACTCTGCCTTTTATCAAAATAATTCTGAAATGGAACATATAGTTCATCTGGTCCAACTAACAAATCAATAGCATCTATATGTTTCTTTCCTAAATGTGATACTGTAGCACCTACTATTGTCTTCTCATAATATTTTATTGGTTTACGAATTGCCCATAATAACCACCCTTGCATTTCTTTTTTCTTAGGGCGAAAACAGCATGTACGTTGCACTAAGTATGCATTATCACCAGACCAAGAATTAATATGAAATTCCCCATCCATTCCAACTATAATATCGCCATTACCTATTAAATATTTTTCTTCTGTTTCTTCTGTCGTATAGTCCGAAGTGATTCCTGCTGGAATATTTCTTATTCGAACAATTGGTATACCTTTTTTCATATCATTAAACTTTGAACCATCAAAGGCATAACCATATTGAATATCTGCAATATCTACCAATCTTTTTCGTTTCCAACCTTCTGGCACCCCGTCAATTATCTCTGTATTCTCATATCTCGGAAAGTGTAAATCTACAAACCATTCTCTGTACAGACGTTCTGCTGCTTCTTCCAATAATTTAATTTGTTTTTTGTTGTTCTCAATCAAATCATCGTATGAAGATAATATTTCAGCAATTCTTTCTTGTATTTCAATTTTAGGAAGATTCACTGGCATATTTCTTATTATTGGAATATTCACATGCGCTACTGTTGCCCCATTTGCTGTTCCTAACAATTCATACTGTTGCTTTGGTGCTAATATATAGTACGCCAAAAATTGAGGGCACACTTTTTTCTTATCTGGTCGAATCAATACAGTTCTTTGCCCCAAACATACTTCTTGTCCTGCACGTATTATTGCTGCATTTCCTGCCGGTGCTTCTCTAGCAAAAATAATGTCATCTTTTTGCGGAACAGCCCTTATATTTCTTTTATCATATGTAGCTTTAGATACCCGCTGAACTCCATCTAAAATCAATCGTCCTCTTCCAACATTTGGTGTTCTTATTATAGGATATCCTTCTCCTTCATTAGGTGCTGTTGAATGAGGACAATCTACTATAAATTCACATATATCATTCAATACCATCACCTAACATCTCCTTCATATTCTGTGAGATAGTATTCATCAAATTATTTGATTCTGCCTGCAATGCTAAAAGTTCTCGATGTATTTCTGTCATTCGCTCTTCAAAATCCACACCATCATCTTCCACAGGTGCTACACCAACATAGGCACCCGGAGTGAGAGACCACCCCTTTTCTTCAATGCTGATTCCATCTTTATCATCATATTGGGCGTCATTTGTTGTATATGCGACTTTACATAATCCAAGGATATCGTGATACTCTCCTTCTCCAAACTTTTCATATAACCAATTAGCTTCTTTTGCTATTGTAAGTCTTTCTGCAAGTTCAGAAATTCTATCATCGTATTCAGTCTGGAATTTTTTCTTTTCTCGCTTATCTGCTGCCTCAACTGCTGTTTTGGCTTCTGCACGAAGTTCCTTTAATCTTTCAGTCAAATCATGAACCTGTTCATCAAATAATTTGTCACTTCCAAGTGCATTTTTATATTCATAAAACAATGCTGTATATTTTTCGTTTTCTCCACGATATAACCAAACAATAGCATTCAGATTTTTAAGCTGCCACTCTGACCATTCATTCAGCGTACGATCAACCACTGTATAATAGTTTCTCGCATCAATAAAGAGAACTTTATTCTTCAATTCTTTCTTTTTGCCTTTATCAAAAAACCATAATGAACATGGAAGGCTCTTTGTATAGAAGAAATTGTTGCCTACACTTATCATCACATCTACATGACCTGTTTTAACAAGTTTTTCTCTTATATCCTTATCGCTTCCCTGACTATCTGTTGCAGATGAAGCCATTACAAATCCAGCTCTGCCCTTTTCGTTAAGATAAGCATAAAAGTACGAAATCCATAGATAATTTGCGTTTCCAATTTCTTTATACTTGTTTTCTTTCGGGCATCCAAACGGAAGTCTTCCCGCATTGGATGTTGATTCTGCCTTTACCTTGTCCACATTGAATGGTGGATTTGCCATTACATAGTCACAGCAGCCTTCAAGGTTATGAGCATCATGATAAAATGTATTCGCTTCATCACCAGATTTTATTACCCCTGTAAGTCCATGAACTGCCATATTCATAAGACAAAGCTGCGCATTATATTCCACTTTCTCCTGTCCATAAAATGTCATACTACTATTTGCTTGCAAACCAGCTTCATTTACAAAGTCGCCTGTCTGTACAAACATTCCACCAGAACCACATGCTGGATCTAGAAGCACTCCTGATGTCGGCTCTAATATATTAACTATCATTTTTACCAAAGATTTTGGCGTAAAGAATACTCCGTCATCCGAAGCTATATTTTTTGCAAATTTATTAAGGAAATACTCATAAATCCTACCTATTACATCTCCACCAACTTCATCAAGTGCGTTGTTATTGAATATGCGAAGCAGCTCTCCCAGCAGTTCATCGGAAAAATCCGTATAACTTTTCGGCAATACACCTGCTAACTGTTCACTTTGCTGTTCTACAAGTTCCATAGCATTGTTTACTACCTCACCCAGACTATTCATTGCCTGTCCAGCAATATTTTTCAAATCAGCTGATGCTATATTTTCAGGAAGATTCACAAGATAATCATACTGTGCTTCTCTTGGCAAAAACAGTGCACTTTTAGCAGAAAAATCCTTGGCTTCTACAGGCATTTTTCTGCCATTACGCATTGGTCTATCCTTTAATATCTCTGCTTCCACCAATTTAAATCGACTATACGCATATCTTAAAAAGAGTAATCCCAGCACCGGCATACAATACTGGTTTGATGTCAGTTTAGAACCTGCTCTTAGTAAATCTGCTGATTCCCATAAATCAGCTTCTAACTTCTTTATACTTCTGTTATCCATTATTTTTCTCCTGTTTTTCTATATCTACAATCTGAACAACATCACCGATATCACATTGAAGCACTTCACATATTTTTTCTATAACTGTCAATGTGACTGGCTCGTTATTCGTCATTTTTGCCATTGTTCCCTTACTAATCTTTGCCTTGCTACATAAGGCACCTTTATTCATTTCCTTATCAATCAAAATTTTCCAAAGATTATTATACGAAATTGTCATACCACACCTCAATTTTGTTTATATGTTCTTAACAATATAGGGCTTTTACACCTCTTTAAGCATATCATATATAGTCTATTTTTTCAAACCTCAGGAATATTTTTTTGTACTTTGCAAGAAGTAGAGGAATCATCTCCCTCTGCCCCTATTCCATACCTTATCTTCTACCTTTTCCTTCCCTACATCCCTGCCAACGCTCTCATCATAAATTTTCTGAAACTCCTCATAAATCTCATCTCCAGCCATTCTTATCCCCAGCCTCTTCATAACATCTGAAAACAGCCTTATGCTTCCACTTACATCTGCAATATCAAGCACAAATATATCCGCCTTAACAGCGGCATTAATTTCTTCATATGCCCCACATGCAGATAACCTTTCAGCAATCCGTTGAGCCTTATCCGACGCTCCTTGAGTAACAGCCACCTCATCCTCTATACTCTTTCTCTCACCTGCATAAATCTGTTCCGAATCACCATCATCCATTTCACGAGATTCCACAACATATAAGTCTGCCTGTTCTTTTTCAATATCACTATATTGGTCCGCAACAGAAGCATCTTCCTTCCGACATATTTTCGTATCAACATCATCAATATCAGTAGTTCCCTTTTTCTTAACCTCAACCACATCCTCATGCTGTTCCATCCCCGGTATCTCAATCTCCTTATCTCCAACAATCTCCTCATTCTCCGACACCGCATAATAAGCTGTATACAAATCTTCTTTCACAATGCCATCAGCAAGCTGCAACTTCCTCTTAATCTCTCTTTTCTCCTGCTTCAGCTCATCCAGTTCTTCCTGCACTTCCACATGCCATATCTGATATTCTCAGTACTGCTCTTCATTCTTTATACTGCGTTTCCGACTAGAGCTTTCTCTGTATATTTCCTTCTGCCTGTCCTCAATCTGCTGAATCTTTTCTTCCTGCTCACTTATGAAATCCACAAGATCCACAACACTTTTGATGTCATTCTTTACAAGTAGCAGATATTCGTCCTGCAACCGATGAAACCTCTTCAAATCCTCTGTATACTTTGCTCCGCCGACTACAAAGCGCTTCTGCTCTACAATCCTTAACCTGTATAGCTTTGCATAAAACTTCTTCTGGAATGGTGACAGCTTCGCCCTGTGCAATCCTCTGATATCCGACGAATAAAAGTAAGGCTTTGCCATCCAGGGCATATCCACATGATGCCTTAACGTCTCCTCTGAAAACATTTCGTCTAGCTTTGCCAGTTTATGATAATATCGAAATCCCGGTGCCTGCACTTCCATCCATGCGTCTTTCTTGAATACATATCCAAGCCGTTTCATCAGATATTTAAAATGCTCCACATTCCCGGCTGCATATGCACACATCTTGGCATCCCTGAGAATTATCTCTTTCATTGACATTTCCTTTTCCCACTTGTCCCTGCTGATATTCTTTGGATTCCTGCTGCACTCTGCCGGCATTCTCCAAACACTCCAAATGAATATTTTGAGTGGAAAATAACATGGCCTCAGGCGTAAATGAAACTATTCATACACAGCTCACTTTAGTACCAAAATAGTACCACAAGGCAAAAAACAAGCTCGCAAATGCCCATTTTACTAGGCTTTGCGAGCTTTTGAAATGTTCCGGGGCACACCACATTATCCTCAAAGGGCAAAATCCAGTATCCTCACTATCCTCACATCCCACAGCAAAGCCACACTGCAAAACCCTCCGGCACTGCAGCGCAATTCCACAGCACATTCCGCAGTGCTAATCCTGACAATCCAACTTCTATCGCGTCCCATATAACAGTATCATCTTACACAGCAACACTATCGCAATGTCACTTTCGCAACATCATCCAAAGCATCCCACACACCCTGCAACACCAGGAAATATCAACGTTTCGCAGTGTTACCCATGCCTTTGTAGTTTCGCAGCAAACTCACGCAGTGATGTTTCGTCTACTTCTATTCTATACAGAAAGCTGTAAAAATCCACGTGGATTTTTACAGCTTTTTCCGATATCACGTTGCTTATTTACGCCTCATTTTATCTGAGTCAGAATCCTGTGCGACCGGGGCAGAAATGACAAAAAAAGAACAGCAACAGAGCTACGCTGCGGTATTACTCTCTGTTGCTGATAGGATAATCATTTTTGCCTTTTACAGGATAATGGGGTGTGCCCTGTGATATATATTTTATTCGAACTCGACAATCACTAATCAATTTTGTTTAGAGATTATTTGTTGCCGTGTTCGCTTTTCTTTTAATTATTTGATTTATCCATATTATCCTGCCTATACAGGCTAATGTTATCATTTTGTTATCGGCATTGATAACACACGCCCTGTAACTGTGGATAATAGCAATATATACCAACTCAAATTATAAGCGGTTTTGCTTAGAAAATCAATAATCTTATTGTTAAAAAAACATCTGCCATACTCTCATAGATAACAATGACAAAATATAAAACGGAAGTATATATAGTAACCTTTGCAGTCGGTTCTTTGCTGTATATATTATAATACTCTGAATCGGTATCCATATCCAAAGGATAATACTAAATAATTCAATTTTATACGCTATCCAATAACAGAGCATTGGAAGTAACAACAAGAACATTCCAATAACTGACTTACATTGTAATTTTTCTTTTAAAGAATATCTGAGCGGAAATCCTTTTCTAACTAAACGTAATTCATTTTGCACATTATAGCTGACAACATTCTGTCCTAATATCAATATAGAAAACAATAATACATACTCAATATATTTTCCGTCTATCTGCGATAATAACATTGTGATTAAAACAATCGCAAAATACTGATACATAATCTGTTTCTTTCTTCTGACAATACTAACCACCTCATAAACCATCAAAAAACGATAGCGGCTGCCATAATATTTCTTCATCAGTCCTTTCATTTCTTTCTGATTATTTTGGAAGAACACTTCATCCTGCGTTTGCAAAACTGTATCATATTCTCTATTCAAAAATCCATATAACATCTGATTATATTGTTGAAAGAACGGGATAATTGCTTGATAGCTAAAATAAGGATATAAAATAAAATATAATCCGTAAATGATCAATAATATACTGGTAACAAATACACTTCCATAAAAAAAACAAATCATTACTACTGCCAACATACATATATTCATAATATCCCGATATTTATATTGTGTTGATAAAACCGTATGCATATTGACAATTGGGTTACAAAGCATAGCCACAATAAACTGTCTTAAGACCATTCCCTCCATTGGAAAAGCCCAAAATAAAATCAACGCAACACTCAACGTCAGTACCATGCTTTTTCCTATCTTCTTCACTCTCCAAATATATGTTTTTTCTATTTTCCAAATATAAGTTTCAGGAGAAATACGCATTCTTGGTATTGTTCCAAACAAATTCATAAACAAGAAACAGAGAATACCATATGGTATAAAAACAGCAATATCCATTCCATAGTTTTTCTGAATCATAGATTGCAATATAAGAATACATGGCACAATAGCAATCAGTATAAGATAAGCACCTATATTTCGTTTGACCATTCTAACTGCAAATTTGAATCTCTGTTTCAAAAGCAACTGATACATACTTACTCCCCTTCAGATAAAATTTTTGCTATTTCCTCTCTGTCAACTTCCTCCATATTGATTTCTCTAATTTGTCCGTTATGTAACAAAAGACACTTGTCACAAACATTTTGTAAACACTCTATATCATGGCTTGAAATAATGTAAATTCCTTTTTCTTTCTTGTGAAACTCCACTATTACATTTTCTAAAAGTTTCATTTGGACAGGATCAAGTCCTGAAAATGGTTCATCAAAAATAGTAATTTTTTCTTCTTGTATCATTGCACAAGCATTATTTAACCGTTGCATTGTACCTTTTGAAAGTTCTAACGGAGAATAGTTCTCATACTTTTTTAATCCCAACCCATCTAAAATCCTCTCGATTTTATCAAATGCCTCTTGTTTTTTTATCTTTCTGCTTGAAGCAATCAAAAAAAGATTTTCATATATCGTCAACTCATTAAAAAAACTTGGTTGATCCATTGCATAGGCGACCGGCATATCAAGATAATCAACCTTATTCATCTTTTTTCTGTCGATAGAGATTACTCCTGTATAATTTTTGTCATAATTCGAAAGTATATTTAAAAGAGTAGTCTTTCCAGCTCCATTTCTTCCAACAAGTCCATAAATACAAGCATTTTCAAATGTATAGTTTAAGTCCGAAAAAACAACCGTTTCACCATATTTTTTACTTAAATTTGAAATCTGAATCATAAAATTTCTTTTCCTCTCAAATCCATTTTCGTCAGCCCAACGACTAACAATCCAATAAAAACTACTGTGTCCACAAATAACAGTACAACAATATTTTTTACCACTCCGAAAGTAAAAAGTATGGAGAAAATTTCTACCGACAACACAATAAAACACATATAATTTGTCAAATACTCTGTTATAATATCTCCATAATAATTGTTCATCTGTAATTTGGCATAAATAAAAGGTTTTAATAAATAACGGATTATAATACAGATAACGGGACAAATAAAAATCCAGTTTTTATTCACCAAAGATGTTGCCACACCTTTACTCCATTGTACCGGAATCTTTACTGGCAGCTTAGAATAAGACAACGCCCCAATAATCAAGCATAATACGGTAATCGTTATCCAAGTAAGCATACTTCCCCATATATACAAAAAGCTGACTGAATCCAATTTGAAAACAGTTTGATTATCTTTCCAATAATCCTGCAACTCTGTTACATATTGTTCTACCTGTAATTTTTCATAACTAATACTTTCTTCATCCAGCATTTTTTCGCACATGAGTTTCGCCTTATTCAAATCAGTAATCTGACTTTTTAATACTTCATTCTGCTTCTCAAGCGTTTCCTGCAAAGTTACTTTCCCAGATATAATACTTCGTATATCCTCAATAGAAATTCCCAATGTACGCAGATATGCTATCTTCTTTATATTTTCCACATCATTTTCAGAATAATCTCTATAACCATTACTTTCATTTCTTGAAGGCTCAACGAGTTTTTCCTTTTCATAAAAACGGACATTAGAACGGGATAAACCTGTTCGTTCTTCTACATCTTTTATTGTCATGTTATGCACTCCTTTCAAGCAACTCTATTTTATCTTAAGAATAAGCTATAAACAAGGTTTACAGTCAAGCATTTATCCAAAATCTCTTTTCTTTTAGTTATAAATCAATTCGGCGTTCACAACCTCTCTTGCACACGCCTGTATATTGTTCATTCTCACCACCCATTCCATCTGATTTTCTGCCTTTAACTGTTCCGTGATCCCCTGTGCCTGTTTCATCTGATCTACAATCCTTTCAAAGCGTTCCTGAGCTTGTTCTTCTATATCTGCAAGATAACTATTCAGCCTACCACTTGTAAGCAGAGTAATATAAACTACTTTCTTATGTTCTTTCAGATAGCGTTTATGTCTTTGTCCCCATACGCCGATGAATCTTTGTTCTTCGTCCTCCGGCAAAGCAAGACAGGGGATAAGATAATCCCCATGTCTGATATAAGTGCCACCCATTTCTTCAAATATTGTTTTCTTCATAATCGTTTCCACCTTTCTTATCGTTCTCTATCCATAGATTTTTTCTTAACTTCCCATATTTCCCACCTTGGCGGCAGGATTGGAACGCAGTTCATAATACCGCACCGCATGATTGAAGATAGCGGACAACTGATTGTGCAGTGTTTTCAGATAGGTCTGTGAATATGGCTTTTTCTTCTCATCCCGATAGGCAAGCATTTCATTCTGCCATGCGATAACCTCTTTTGTAGAAATCTCGCTGATTTTCAGCTTGCCGAAATAAGGTAAAATCTTCGTGCGGATGATATGCTCTTTTGTCAGCCATGTGTTCTCCTTCAGACGGCTTTTCATATCCCGGATATACAGTTCGGTAAAGGCTTCAAAACTCATATCCATACGATTGTCGGCTTTCCTGAGCGAAGTGCCGATGTACGTTTAGCACAATACGAAACTGGAACAAGAAAACCGAAGGCAGAACTTACTGCTGCACTGGCACAGGCTCTTGATGTTTCTCCTCATGCCCTCGATGTGCCTGATATTGACAGCTATATCGGACTGATGCACACTTTATTTACCCTTGAAGATTTGTACGGTCTGACTGTCAGTGAATCAGCAGACGGAGAAATCTGTCTGAAAGTGGATACTTCCAAAGGCAAAGACGCTCACGAACTCCGGAAAATGCTGTACGCCTGGAAAGAGCAGGCTGACAAGCTATCTTCTGAAGAAATCAGTAAAGACAAATACGATGAGTGGCGTTACCATTACCCGGAATTTGATACCACGCAAATTTGGGCGAAAGTTCCTTCGCAGGAACTTAGTGCCGCTATGGTTGAAGCCTTCAAAGACAAACTCAAAACCGATGATTGAAAGCAGGTGTACTATGGCGTCAAGTAAAGATTATTTAACCTTTGTATTAGAACAGCTATCCGATTTGGACAGCATCTCCTATCGGGCAATGATGGGCGAGTACATTCTCTACTACCGTGACAAAATCGTTGGCGGTATTTACGATGACCGCTTACTTGTAAAACCCGTATCCTCTGCCATTTTCCTTATGCCGACAGCAACTTACGAATTACCCTATGAGGGAGCAAAGGAAATGCTTTTAGTCGATGATGTTGACAGCAGAGAATTTCTTTGGTAAGCGCTTAAATCTTGGGTAGCTTTACTGTCTACGTTTTTAAACTCATAATGATAGTAAATAGATTTTTACTACACTCCGCTTGATAGGATGTAGAAATTTACTACATTTGGAGGTTTCATTATGAGTAAGAAACGTGCTCCAGGGCGTTCCCTGGACGAATGGATGGAACTGGTAACCGAATGCAGACAAAGCGGCCTGACAGATGTTGCATGGTGTAATGAGCATGGGATATCTCCCAGCTGTTTTTACAATGCAGTTACCCGTCTCCGCAAAAAAGCCTGTCAGATACCGGATCCAGCCCCCAAAGCCAGCACTCTTGACCTTACATCCCATAAACAGGATGTAGTCCAGATTGCTATAGAACCGGAGTCTTCTCCGGCAGGACTGATCCCAGATAATGGAAACAGACCTATGCACCTTGACAATTCACATACGATTGAAATCGAAGCAGACGGATTGCTTATACGAATGAGTAATGAGATCAAACCGTTACTTCTGAAGATGCTTATGGATACGCTTAAGGAGTCGTTATGTTAGCGGATATCTCAAGTGTTGATGCGATCTATATCGTCTGTGGCAGAACAGATATGCGCAAGTCCATTGATGGATTATGTGCGATCATCCAGGAACAGTTTTCGATGGAGATCGACCATGCACTTTTTCTTTTCTGCGGCCGTAGATGCGACCGTATCAAAGCTATTTTAAAAGAACCTGACGGGATCGTTATGATCTACAAAAGACTGACCGCCCAGGGATCTTACCGGTGGCCCAGGAATAAATCTGAGGTCCGGAATCTTACATGGCGGGAGTTCGACTGGCTGATGTCTGGCATTGATATTGAGCAGCCCAAAGCGATCAAGGCAACGTAAAAAAGATGCACATAAAACTCTTGCTTTTTGCTGTATTTTCGGCACTTTCAAGGTCTGGTAAATCCGCTGTTTTGCTAGGAAAAGCCACTGTTTTCTGGTATAATGGAAACATCAGAAACAGGAGGAAAAAGCAGTGGCAGACAGTTCCAAAGATATCCAGCTCCGTGAGCTGAAGGACATGATAAACGATCTCAAAAAGATGATAAAAACACTTCAGGCAACTGTCGATGCTGCCAATAAACGGGAAGCGGTTCTCACCCAGGAACGAGATAATCTGAAAGAAGAGATAGACCTTCTCCGAAAAAAACTGTTTGGCACCTCCAGCGAAAAAAGAACTCTCAATATTCCAGGACAGTTAAACTTTTTCAACGAGGCTGAACTGGAACAGGATCCGGAGGCTGCAAAAGCAGAGGATCTTGAAACAATTCTTCCGGAAAAAACAGCAAAAAAGCGAAAAGCAAGAGCTACAGATGCGGAGCGTTTTAAGGGAGTTCCTGTTGAAAAAAAGTATCTGGAACTTTCTGAGGAAGAGAAACTCTGCCCTGTCTGTGGTACCCCACTGAAAGAAATCGGGGAAGAGTTTGTCCGCCGAGAACTGGTTTTTGTACCGGCAAAACTGAAAGTATATAAATACTACAGTAAGAGCTATGAGTGCCCGCAGTGCAGGCTTCAGGATATTCCGATTATTAAAAAAGGAAAAGATGGCAGAGCTCATATGCTTTATGGAATGGCTTCTGCCGGAACGGTTGCCTGGGTAATGTACCAGAAGTTTTGTAATGGTCTTCCATACTACCGTCAGGAAAAAGACTGGAAACAGTATGGCGTAGAGATCACCAGAGCTACTATGGCAAACTGGGTGATCCGAAATTCTGAAGCATTTTTTCTTCCTATGTATGAATACTTCCACAGGAAACTTCTGGAACGAGGATTCGCGATGGCAGATGAAACGCCACTTCAGGTTCTGCATGAACCGGAACGCCGTGCACAGACCAAGTCATATATGTGGCTGTTCCGCAGCGGTGAAGACGGAGGACCACCTATTATCCTCTATAAATACTCGGAGACCCGAGCCGGGGATAATGCCGTAGATTTTCTTCACGGCTTCAAGGGTTATCTGATGTGTGACGGCTATAGTGGATACAATAAAGTTCCAGATGCCAAACGCACAGCCTGCTGGGCACACATCAGAAGATATCTGACAGATGCCATTCCCAAGGGAAAGGCTCTGGATTATACCCAGCCATCCGTACAGGGAATGCTGTACATTAACCAGCTCTTCCACCTGGAAGATGTGATCAGATCAAAGTATTCTTCCTTCGATGCTATCAAAAAGGCTCGTCTTGAAAAAGAAAAGCCGGTAGTAGAAGGCTTTTTGTCGTGGCTTGATCAGCAAAGCCCTATCCGTGGAAGCAGAATGGATAAAGCTGTCACCTATATTCAGAATCGCCGCTCCTATCTGTCCACCTATCTGGAAGACGGCCGCTGCAGTTTTTCTAATAATCTCAGTGAAAATGCGATCCGCCCGTTTACAGTAGGCCGTAAAAACTGGCTGTTCTGCGATACACCAAACGGAGCCCAGGCCAGCGCTATCGTGTACACAATGGTAGAAATGGCAAAAGCCAATGGAGTAAACGTCTATCACTATCTTACTTATCTGCTGGAAAAACTGCCTGATGACAGGATGAGTGATGATGAATTAGAACTTCTGGTGCCATGGAACGAAACCGTCAAAGCTGAGATCGAACGTCGTGCAAACGAATCAAATCAATCATATGTGAATTGTCAAGGTGCTCCGGCTACTGAAAAGTAGTCGGGGATTTTTCTATCATACCTAAAAATTAAGCGCTTACTTTCTTTGCAACCTGTTTCTGTCTATGTACGATGAACTTCCTGCACCAAAGAAAAAGACCCCCCCCTCCAAAAAATAGCGACAAAAAGCCCTTAGCCATGAGTTTTATACCCACAGCTAAGGGCTTCGTTTATAATATGGATTTATTTGTTGCACAACCACCTGTCATCATTCTCTAACCCTAAAACCACTGGATTACAAGAATAATGACTCACATGCAGCTGTTATCAATTTGTTATCAAAAGACTTCTTGAAGTGCTGCAAACCCGCATAAATACTGGGTTCTTAAAGCATTTCAAACTATTCAAACTCTTTTTCTGGTTTACTTTTTCATGTTACTTTATTGTTATTGCGTTTCAAAACCGCATCATTTTGATACGGTTTTGTATCTTATTAATGTGGTTACAAAGCTGCTGTACCCAAATTGTACCCAGAATAGCATATAAGCCGAAGCTCGTTTTCACGTTGCTAAACAATACCCCAGCTTTTATACGCTTCCTCTGAGTAACACCCCAAAGCGCCTCCTTTAGGATACTTTGAATTAACAACAGAAAACTGATTAATCGCGTCAAATATCGGTTCTTTTTTAAACGGTATATGTATACAATGTGCCCTTTCATTTTTTATTCGTTCCGCCAAAGATTTTGTCCACATGCTATTCAATTCTGAAGGTGCGCCAATCTTAGAATACCCTGGATATGCTATTATGATTGGCAACTCATAATAATCAACGGCCTTTTCAATTTCCCAATTAAGAATTCCTCTGTCATAATTTGTCTTATCCGATATAATCAGAAGAAAATTCTTACTCGCTGATAATCTAGTTTCTAATCTGTTAAAAAGCGTTGCTTTTGATGAGCTATCACGTACCTGATAAGTTTTTTCATGTGAATTAGTAAACCTAAAATCTATACTTCCAGATTTATTCCATGCCTTCAGCAAGTTAAAATAATGAATATCGCTTTCTGTAGGATCTGTCGATCCCTGCCCGTCAAAGGCAACATATGTACCTGTTCTGTTCACGTGTGGTTCCTCCCTATAACATTTTCAGGTTCATCAAACCTAATTTTTCTTCTTTATCACTTACAACAATATGTATATCGCAATCTATTTCATCCTTAAAAAGCTCAATTGTTTTAACAATATAGACAACTAAGTCATTTACACTGCCTGCATCAGCCCCTCCCGTCCCAATTACAGGCATATATGTAGAAAACCCTTGAGAGCGTTCTGAAATATACTTTACTAAAGAAGCTATAGCTTTTATATAGTCTATCTTTTCGACATGGGCTCTTAATTCATTGTCAAAATATGTTAGCCCCAAGATAAAGTACTGTTCATTGTTGAGACCATTTATTTCAGCAACCGATCCGACATCATATCGACGCAAGTTTCCACTTCGTTTTTCTTTTTGTTTGAGATCTGTATACTTATATCCATGCAATGACAAATTGTTTTGTATCTCATTCGAGACTGTATCTGAATCCCTATTGCCTTGCTCATATATTCGCTTAAGTGCCATACCGTGAATTTTTTTTGACCCTATTAAATCATCATCCACAATCGTGTCGAAACATCGATTCCCAGCAAAAGCAATGTTCTTCTCTTCATTTGGATCTCCGCTATTAAATAAATCCCCATATTCCACAAACAACGAATGATTTGAGTGAAGATCAAAAATTTTCACTTGTTTTCTTTGATTCGTATAAATCGTGACCCCTATTACTATAGCAAAATAGATTACCATCAAAATAAGCACGGCTACAATTATTCGCAGAACTACATTATCAATACAATTTAACATAATATCTGTAGGTGTAACTAATGTAACAAACCCCCAAACAGAAAATAGGACTACTGCGATTTTGTTACTTTTAGAAAATATGTAACGCCAGTTATATCTCATTGTACGAAATAATATTTTCATCGTATCTCTCCTAGAACTACTTCTCTCATTGGCCTAAATGTATCTAAGATATCGTTTCGAGGTTCTGTTTTATCATAAAAACTTGTGTAATATTTTTCTTCTTTATGCTTTGTGTAGAAATTTCCGATTTCCCAAGCACACCATTGGCGAATGCTGTTATTATTACCTCGAATTCGTAACTCACTATTCGTTGTTCTCAGGAACAAAAACTGATTGCTATCTTTTAAAGCATCTTCCAATTTCTCCTTGGTGGCGGAACTGTGATTATTTGCTCCATCCCACATCCAATTAACATATAAAAAGCCAGATCGAAGCCAAAAATAGTAAAACAAAGCTTGAGTTAACCCCTTGTCGTAATATGCGTATGACAAAAAGGTTTGCTTTCTCGCGGTACGAATGATCTCATTGTCCGAAAGCCCAATAAAATTGGTTTCTATAACTTCTTCTTGATAATCTGCAATAGCCTTTAACAAGTATCTAAAGTATGTTTTAAATGAGTTGGAAGAAGACTGTTCTTTTTCCATTTTTTTTACTCATTTGTTGCTGTATTTGATTTGTTATTCTCTGCACGAACAATAAATCTTGGACTTCGTTTGCATTACGATCAAAGATTCCTTGATATTCTTCCATTTGAGGCATTCTTTCCTCATTATTAATAATGTCTTCAAAGCCCCATATGAGTCTTGCAGAATCATAATACATATTCTTAACTGATAAGTAATCCCTAAAGCGTACTATTCCATCATCACTTTCTATTGAATCTCCGCTTTCCATAAAAAGATTATATCTTGTCAAAGAACTTAATCCCATACTGTATCCCTCTCATCTTTATCATGTGATTACATGGCAAATAGCTATGTCGCTATTGCGTTATAGTTTATACTTTAAATAATCTTCCGGATTTCCATCCAGACACTCAAATCCGTAAATATCTCAGTCTCGCTTACCTGATCCGTAAACAAAGATTTCTGTAACACGGAAAAATCCTTCATCATCATAAACATAATTGTTCATAATAATTTAAGTTAATTCTGTAAAACATTTTTCATTCATTTTTTTCATCACTTCGCTTGTAATTTCTGAAATAATATTATAAACTCGTTTTGCTGCCTTATCTTGGTCATTCGTTGTATCAAGAATTTCTATTTCCATCTCTGCCTCTATATCAGCAAAAACATACTGATAAAACTTATTTGTATCAAACTGCATTTCTTTTTTATTGATTTCAAACGCTTCTTTCTTCTCATTAGGATTCATATTTACAATCATATATTTCTCTTCGTCTGTTCTAAATTCATATATCTTTTTCATACCGCTTTAACCTTCCTTGTATTGTTTGCAAACCACCTTCAATATTATCTGCTACTATTTTTAGTATGCTATAATCATCATTCTCATACTCCAAAGCTCCAGATTGTATCATAAATTTTCCTTTGTCCTTGCTTAAATATATGACATTATCAACATCTAAATTAACTATAAATTGAGGATTATGTGTTACCATAATGACCTGTCTTTGTGATCCCATTCTTCTAAATTGATCTAAAACCTTTTCTTTTATAGCACGTTGTGAAATATGATCTTCTGGTTGGTCAATTATATATAACCCTTTATCTCTCATTTCTCCACTTAATAAAGTAAAATACATTTGTGCATCAAACCCAGATGATACTTCATCATAAACATCCATATTTTCTTCTACAATCGTATTTCTTATTTTAAAATCAGTATCCAATCTCGCAGTAACTTTATCTCTTAATACTTGTAATGGCACTACTTCATCCTCGTTTGGATACTTCTTTATCATTTCTTTTAAATCTACTTCTGTGATAGTCTGAGTGTCTATCTCTTTTCCTCTTTTAATAATAGATTTTAAAATATCATCAATATAATCATTATTTATTATTTCAACTTGCAATTTAGAGATAAATCTGTACTTATCTACAGGATTAGTTTCTGGAACAATTACAGTCTCAGCAATATCAGGCGCATAGCTTCTTAAACCGCGTTTTTTTATCAATAACTCTGCCATATCCTCAATTGCAATTTCTTTTTCCTCAATATAATCCGAAAAAACGGCTTGTTCATCTGTAATTTTTCTAATATATTTTGCCTTATAACTTCTAATATAAGTATTAAAGGTATTTATTTTTTCATTTTCTCTTTTACACTTATCCAATTTTTCAACATATTTCTCATTCATCAACTTGATCATATCTAATGTTGTTTCAATATGCTGTCTATCTGAATCTAATAAAGCAGTATTACTTAGTAACTGGTTCAGATTTTCAATCACCTTCCCGAATGAATCTACTAAACCTTGAAGAACTTTAGTATCGATTTTTTTTACATTGTCTATAAAGGTAATACTTTTATCTATAGATTCATTTGTGGGAATAACAAATGTCGGTAATTTTTTAATATCTTCATCATAAGAAAACTTTTTTTGTAATGCATCAAATAATTTTTCTATTTCCTGCTCAACTTTATTTCTATATTTGAATGCATTGATTTTATTTGGATAAAAATTAGATAAATACTTGTCAGGTTTTAAACCATCATCATCAAATATACTTCTAATTTCACCTTGCTGATTAAATCGAAAAATATCTTCCTCTTTAATAAATGTCTTAAATAACAACTTATTTTTTTGAATATATTTCTCATAACCTGCATGCAACCTTCTATCAACCTTTTTGCAATCATTTGTTATTGCATTCAAAAACAAAGATTTACCAACAGAATTATCACCGATAATTACATTCAATCCTCTAGATAAAGGAATCAAATTTTCCTCTCCGTCTATTTCCACAATAATCTCTTTTATATATTTCTCATTCGGATTATAAAATGAATTTTCCAGTTCAATCCTATGGTGGTCTGTTACCGCCATCGCTAACCCCTTGAATGAAGGTAATGATTTAATATATGTAAATTTAAATTCTGCCTTTTCATCCTCTTCTGTATAAGGGTAATATTTCCATCTATGACAGTCTGATCCCGTAATAAAACGTAATTTTTCTTCTAGTTTATTTTCTGTCAAATATGCTTTATTGTATATCTCATTTTTCTTATTTCTAAATTCATATGCATCAAAATAATCCATAAAAACTAATTCATTAAATATATCTTTACCCAATGACATTACGTCATTAGCATGTGGTTTATGTTGTGTAGTTAACGTCTTTTTTTGATGCGCTATCATAATAAAATCAATATTTATATCAGAAAGTATTTCAAAATAATCCTTTCTTGTATAAGCTTCTTTTGTCTTTTTATAACTACTTGCCCCTTTTCCCTTCAGCATTATTTCTTCAATTCTTTTAACTTTTTCTTCGTCTTTATCATCAAATATTGTGACAATATGTATGACCTTATTATCTATAAATTCTACCGAAAATTCTATTCCCGGTAAAACTTTACTAATACAATTGTCTTTTTGTTCTTCTTTTTTTAATTCTGAATATATTTCATAATTGAAACTATCATGATCTGTAATCGCACACATCTCGACATTATTATCAATTAATCCCTTAACCAATACAGGCAGATTGCTCAATGTATTTTCTGCAACTTTTTGACCATCTTTCCCTTTTGAAAACTCGGAATGGATGTGTAAATCTATTTTTATTCCCTTAGTCGCTATTTTTTTCATATGTTCTCCAATCTACATTTTCCCCAAATTGATAAAATTTTTATTCTTCTCCTAAAACTACAAATATCTTCAATGCCACTTTAGATATTAATTTTACCATTATATACTGTTTCACATTTCACTATTATCGTACCAAAAATATCCTTACTCGAAAATCCTCGTTATATCCTGATACCGATTTACCACCCGATAAATCTCCACTGCTTCTTTTCCAACCTTATACAGCACAACATAATCTTCCCACACTACATACTTATAATCCGTTTTAAAACTCACACGCTTAGTCAAGTCTACACCAATGTAAGGAAACTGCTGTATATTCTCAAACTGGCTGTAAATCTCCTGTATTGTTTCCAATGCTTTATCTGCATTATCCTCAGCAATATAATCCTTAATAGATTTCAAGTCCTTTGCCACTAACGGATTAATCCGTAACTTCATCATGTTCTATTCTCCCACCATTGTCTTTAGTTCATCCAATGACAACCAACCTTCTCCATCCTTGACAGCCGCCTCTGCCTCTTGCAACTTTTCTAAAAGTTTCTTTTCTGCTTTGTCACGCTCGTAATCTTCTATATCCATCACCACAAATCTGCCCCTACCATTTTTAGTAAGGAAAACAGGCTCCCCCACTTGGCAGTTCTTCAACACTTCATTGTAATTTCTCAAATCAGATACTGGTAATATATTTGGCATAGTTACCATCCTTTCCAAATGAATACTATATTTCATCCTTTATTATAGCCAAAAGTGCTGTAAAAATCAACGAATGTTTTTACAGCGTTTTATTTCTAATGCTCGATCAAATCGATTAAATTTGTATCCGTATCCTAATTTAACCTAAATTATTATCATTAGACCATTTTTTGATTAAACCGATACCCCACACCCCAAACCGTCTGTATGTAGATTGGCTTGCTTGGATTATCTTCTATCTTTTCCCGTATGTTGCGAATATGACTCATAACAATGTTGTAATCACCGGAATATGGTTCTTTCAAAACATTATCATATATCTGTTCTTTGCTGAATATTATCCCGGCATTTTGAGCCAACAACAATAAAATTTCAAATTCTGTAAATGTTAAAATGATTTCTTCCTGTTGCTTTTTCACCAATCGCTTTGTGATGTCTATTTCCAAACCCGAAAAAATCAAATTTTTCTTTGCACTTACAAACGATTGAAATACCCCTGTTCCTGTACTGACATAAGATATTATATGATTCAGTATTTCATCCTCACCATCTTCAAATGTCAGTATCATTATTTTCCCAAATCTATCACCTCTATTTGCTTTTCATTGAAAACATTAAACCTCTGAACTTAACTTTTCAATTAAGCGCTTTACATCTTCATTTTCACAGATTTTTGAAAATGTTTCATCTTCAGAAAGACCTCTTAATATCATCTCTTTTCTCATTTTTTTAGATGAATTGTCCTGTTTAAATTTTATTGTTGGCGAAAATAAAATCGGGTTAGGAATTACCGTTTCATCTGTTATACAGCTTTCTAAATAACGAATAATGCTATCTGTTGCCTTATCTTCATATCCGGCTCTATTGTATACTAAAGCATATACTAACTCGCTTGATTTCCCCTTCATTTCGAATGTTTCCTCTATTTTTTTATAAATTCTGCATAATTCCAGTGCTTTATTGTCATCTGTCTGTACTTTTTCTATCATCAATGACAGGTACATCAATATTTGATTTGCTAATGAAAACATTCTTTTTTGAAGCAACTCCAACGCTTTATCATTATTCCCTCTTCTCAAATATATCTGTACCCAGAAATGTGTAATATCCCCAATATTTTCTGGTAACTGTTTGAGTAATGTTTCTGCTCTGTCCAGTTCATTATTTTGTATTGCAAGTACTGCCAAAGCTGAAATCGCATTATTCATATATGCCGGATTTTTGCTTTCATATATTTCTTCCAACAACTTTTTCTTCTGTTTCTCCCATTCATTTCTTTGAGTTTCCGTACACTCTGGATGCATTACTTGAAAAGAAGTGATCAGTGTAACAGCATGAAATTTCATAGACACACTATTCGGATATTGACATAATAATTTCTGTAACTTTTCATTTGCCAATAAAACATCGCCATTTCTTTCAATTTTTATTATTTCATTTGTGTACGCTTTTACTTTTTCTTCTGTCATTACTTCATCATATTCCAACAATGTATCTACATTTGTGTCCAAAGCTCTTGCCAAAGGACATAATAACGTAATGTCTGGATACGAATTATCCGTCTCCCATTTGCTAACGGCTGGTGCCGAAATTCCCAAAGCCAATGCCAATTGCTCTTGTGTCATTCCTTTCGCTTTTCGCAACTCTGCTATTTTGCTTCCAATTTTCAATTCCATTGACGTTCTCCTTTCCAGTTTTACCCCAGCTGGTAATCATAGTATAGGTTATATTATCTCTTATCACAATGGAGACTTAGTTAACTCATTTTTACATTTTTTTAACCACCAGTTATTTTTTCACATTCGCCTTTTACACCGTATCTTCTAACAGTTTCAATCTATTCCTTTCCAACAATAATAACATGGAACCATATATCTTTATCCTGATTATAAAATCCCTTATTCTGATTAGTGCATAAAATAAGCAGTGTTCTGTATTTTCCTTATTACAGACCGCTGCTTATTTTATTAGATTAATAACCAACTTTCACAAATCTGTATATAAACTATTTTGCAAAAGTTATCCCTCGTTCTGCAAAAATCTTTTTTGCCACAAAAATGGCATTTAATACCTTCGGAAATCCTGTATAAGGAATACACTGGATAAATGTTTCAATAATTTTTTCCGGAGCAATTCCAACATTTAAAGAACCATTTATATGTACTTCTAACTGCGGCTCACATCCACCTGCTGTTAATAAACTTGTTATAGTAATCATTTCTCTTTCTTGCAGACTAAGCACCTCTCTTGGATAGATATCACCAAAAGCAAACTCAATTATATATTTGCCTACAGCCGGGGCGACATCCTCAAGTGACTTTATAACATTTTCACCTCCTATCCCGTCAATTTTTCTTAACTGTTCAATTCCTTGTTCAAAACGTGTCTGTTCCATTTGCTTTTACCTCCTAAATGTTTTATAATTTAGAGAATATTACTTAAACCATAGTTTAAGTCAAGAACTTTTTTGAGGTGACAATATGACAATAGGCGAAATATCAGAAAAGACAAATCTTCCTGAAAGCACACTGCGTTACTATGAGAAAAAAGGACTGATAAGAGTATCACGTGATAAAAATGGCAGACGTAATTATGAAGAAAGCGATATTGAGTGGATTAAATTTATCCGACGCCTAAAAGAAACCGGCATGCTCCTAAAGGATATCCAACTATACTCTGACTTACGGTATCATGGTAAAAGCACAATGCCAGAACGCTTGAATATCCTTCAATCACATAGGCAATATGTATTAGATCAGAAGATGAAATGGGAAGAGTATCTGCAAAACCTAGACAACAAAATTGAATTTTATAAACAATCCATACAGAAAAATGGCATCTAAATGTGAAAAATCGAGGAGGCTCTTACAATCTCCTCTGCCCTCGCCCGGATATTATTCATCCTCTGCACCCAAAGCATCTGATTTTCTTCTTTCAGCTGTTCTGTCACTCCCTCACGTTGTGCCATTTGCTCCACCAGCACATCAAACTGTAATTCTGCCTGCTCCTGCACCATGAGCAGATGTTCCTTTAGTTTCCCACTTAGAATCATCCCCTGATAGATGCCACTCTTATTTTCTTTCAGATATTGTTTCCGCATCAATCCGAACTTTCTCAGTTCTCCGTCCGGCTCCGGATCAGGTATTAAATTAGGTATCAAATAATCTCCACATTTCTCATAAGTCAAATTCATGTTCCATTCCTCACTTTCTCCAAATTCACATTTCCTGCTGTAATTTTTTCTTTTTATCCGGCACTTTCTGTTGTGTTGTCTTTCTCTGTCGATTCTGCTCCTCTGCATCCGCTTTCTTCTCTTCCAGTTTTTGCTTGAAGGATTTTGGTGTCAGCGATTTTACAAACTCTGCAAACACCTCTCCAAGACCTCTTGATGCCACAAACTTCTTTAGCTTCTCAATCTGGTCAGTAAGGGTTGCTGTTTTCTTCTCCAAAGCAAATATTTTCTTTTCATATTTTTCCAATAAATGATTTCTTGATACTGCCCGGCTGAAAGCATCCATAATCTTATTCCAATCACTTTTCTTTACCTTGACGTACTCCTCTCCGCCAAACAAATTATTAACCGGAACTGCAACACTTTTCATGCTCTTGGTTTCCGCATCCGCTTCCTTTGAAATAACCTTTAAAGTAGATGCTCTCAAATCATGCTTTGCAAGAAATTCCTGATTGCTTTTATCCCTTTCTTCCAATGCGTCAACCTGTTTTGCAAGTTCCTCGGCTTGTAAAGCAAGCTCTCTGTTATGTATCTCTATTTTCTCCGCCTGTTGTTCCAGTGTCTCCACTTCTCTCATTGCAGCTTTATACTCCGGCAAACTAAGATTATCCCTCTGTATTCCAAGCACCTCTATCTCAATACCTTTCTCCTTGCAAAGCTCCGTCAAATAGGCTCGTTCTCTTTTTTGCCACGCTACTGTTTCATTTTCCTTTTTACTGACTGCCTTTGCAAAACCCATCTGCTGTAATGCCTTGGTAAGACTGTTGCGTGTTTCCATGCCTGTTTTATATCCATGCGCCACCGGAATATAATCAATGTGCAAATGTGGTGTTGCTTCATCCAAATGCATGACACAATTAAACAGATATAAGTTCGGATTTCGTTCCTGAAATGTTTTTGCATACTGCTCCAATATTTCGGTGGCTATCTTTGCTTCCTCCGTCAGATTACCGTTTTCATCCACTACAGGAGTATCTTCCTTTTTCCCTATCTGAACAATATTTTCATAGAATGTCTTTTCCTTATTACCGGAATTTTCTATCTCCTTCAGATAATTTTCTTTTCTCCTGTCTTTACGCTTTTGCGCTGCATTATAATCCATAAGTGCCTGCCCAAAACATTTTTCATATGCTTCTTCTAATGATTCCTGCATATAAATCCGGTTCCAATAGGTCCGTTCGGGTACCACATTCTTGCTGATAAAATCTCGATTATTATGTGTAAGATGCCCTTTCCCTTTTGGGAAAGAAATTGTTTTTGCTCCCAATACTCTCACCTTCTTTCCTTTTTGCGTGCCAGCTAACTATGGTTTTGTTACTTTTGTCAAAAGTAACGCCTTATTACCTTTGACACTACGCATCAAAGGTAGGCGCTCTGCGAGGCTGATGCCACTTGTGAAGTGGCATAGTCTATCGAAAAATACATTCCGATAGACTGCTCATTCCGGCAAAATGCGCCGTCATTCGCTATGGGTGACGGTACCGAAAAAAATGCTTTCGGTACCGTATCATAGGCTTTCACTTTGTAAGTGAATACCAATCGCCAAAATGGGTTCCCATTTTCGGTACCGCCTATTCACCCATTGCAAGCGCCATTGACATCATTGCATCCGACATATCCGTCTCCGGCACTTGCTCCGTTTCTTCCTCATACGACTCTCTGTAAGGCGTATTCTCGACAGAAACAGTTCTAAGGGCTTGTTCACCAAGTTCCTTCGCCAACTGCCTTATAATCGCTCTTTGCATATCCATAATTCGTTCTGCAACGCTTTCCTCAATATGTTCCGCCGCCACTTTCAGCCCGTCATGAAAAACTTCCTCCGAAAGAATCTTTCCGTTTGGAACATTTCCTTCCCTTGAAGTTTTCTCAAGCTCCCCTGCGTAGAAGCAGTGCTCCTCCACTTCTCCTGTCTCCCCGTTAGATACCCTGCCATCCAAAACTAATACAAAGGCATCTGAAAGTGCCTTTCCATAGGAGCTGTCCTTACGGGTTAAACTCTGTAGATACTCCCAAGTCCGACGTTGGTTCTCATCCTCCATGCAAAAGCGTACATTGCTTGATTTATAAGTTTTTTTCATGCAGTTTTTCCTTTCATACGCTGCTTCATTTCTGCCAACGCCTCATACCCTTTTGCATTTGCACAAATATCGGAAATGACAGTTACATTTTGCTTTTCTGTCAAATAAGAAAAGTTTCTCAGCAGACAACCACCACCGCCAATGATATAGAGATGAACCAGATCTTCCTTATAGCCATGTGCCACCAACTTTTTCATAATTTCCTCTATATAGCTTTCCGCAATTCGTTTTGTAACCATCACTTCTTTCGCCTATGCCATTTCTAAGCAGAGGTTCTATTAACATTTCCGGCACTTCCACACCGCTTCGCTTGGATAATTCTTTTTTAATTTTCTCCATGCACTGATGTACCCCGAATACTTCTATGCTAATACTCTTTTCAATCGGTCTGCCATCATGAATTTCGAGAATGCTCATGGTTCCGTTGCCAATATCCACCAGCATATTCATTCCCGGCATTGCACCCTGATTATGAACAGCCGCCAATCCTTGTGGAAAAATTTCCACTCCACACAGATGCACCTTGTAGCGTTCCTTTTGGAACATAAAATCCAGTTCCTTTTCCTGCATCAGATATGCTCTCCAATCGGCTGCTTGTGATTTTACCCACGCAAGTGGAAGTCCTGCCGCAAGCACCACCTCTGCCTCATGCAACCCTCGGAATTTCAGTTCCTCTGCCAGTCCTGCCAAAGTCAAAATATAAAAATCATCGGAATCCGTTTTGTTTCCCTGATATACCAAGTGGCTTTCTCCAATCACATAATATTTATCCCGATATTTTACAAAGTTGGTACTGACAATCGGTTCCTCATCATACGCTTCCACTCCGGTTGTAAATACTCTGTGGGCGGTCTTGATATTCCCATACCCATGATCTAAACCGATATAAATTTTTCCTTTTGCTTTTCCGTTGTTCTGAATATAATTTTTCTCCATTAAAATGTCCTCCTAATTGTCCTGATTTACATGCTCGTTTACACGGTTTGTTTACAAATACTCTTTTAAATAATTTCCGTTTACACGGTTTACAAATCCTCAAATCCTTAATTTTACTGCATTCTTTCGTAAACCTGATTGTTTACATTTCCGTAAACGAACGCCTGTAAACAGAATTTGTAAACGCAGCCTAAAAAACTTTTATCTTTCCTCAAAAGGTATTACCACATCCTCCGGCAGATTCTGAAACTCATTTTTACCTGCCACCCTGCGCCACCCTCTTTGTGTGCCATATCCGGCAAATCTGTGGGAAGAAATTTTTTCCCACCCGACAATGCTATGGTTCATGACATTATTGATTTCTTTCAGTTCCCAATCCTTTGGTGTGTCATACTCGTGAGAAAATGCTTCCTTGTAAATCATAATGCTGCATACATAATCCTCTGCCAGTTCATCCAGCCAGTTCTGTATTATTCCCACCTTTGCATCCTCTGGCATAAAATCCTTCTGCATCTCCTTTAAGTACTCTTCCGTTTTCCCAGATAGTTTTAATTCATGAAAACCGTTCCGATATAGTTCCATCGCTTCCGCCCATGCCTGACGTATGTATTCCCTAGATTCCTTTTCATCCTCAAGAATGTGCTTTTCTACCCATTCCGGATGCACCAATACCGGTGCAAATCTCCGGTTTCCAGTACGGTCAAGGGGCAGAAAGTCCATATTGTTAGAAGTTCCGACAAAAACGCATTGCCTTGGTCTGTCCTCCGGATGCGTCTCATAGGGAATTTTATAGGTTTCCTTCTGCCTGCTGATAAAAGACTTAATATCCTCTATGCTCTTGGCATTAACCGTTGCCATCATTTCCGACATCTCAATAATCCAGTGTCCCTGCATCTTCCGGTAGACATTATCATCATCCATCCGTTTCAAATCATCCGAGAACCACTCATCATTGATGGCTAGGAACCGGAAGAAAGTAGACTTTCCTGCCCCCTGCCCTCCCACAAGACACACCATAATTTCAAACTTACATCCCGGCTCATACACCCTATGGATAGCTGCAAGCATGAAAAGTCGCATGATTTCTTTTGTATAATCATCACAATCAGCACCCAGATACCTGGGCAAAAGATTATCTATTCGAGGTTGTCCATCCCATTTCAGCTTCTCCAGATAATCTCGAATGGGATGATATCTGTTTTCACTTGCCACAATGTTCATTGCTTTGTTGATGTTGCGGTCATTTTTCAGACCATAGTTCTTTTCCAAGTACCAGTGTATCTGATACACATCCGTATCCGTTAAGCTGGAAGACGTACGTTGCCATCCGAGATTACCAACAATATCAATCTTTCCGGACAGTTCATTTTTTCTGATTGACCCCTTCAGCAAAGGATCACGATGAAATACGAGCATGCAATTATTGATTGTCTGACAGGAATTGCCTTTATCATTTCTTGCTAAATCTGCCCGAATATCCTCCACTGTACTCATTTCAGAATCAAGCACTTCCCCGATTTCGTTCCATGATATGTTGTCTTCTGATTCTGACTCTCTCTGCAACCTCTTCCACCTCTTTCCTGCCTTTTATAAAAAGTTCCTGTTTATCCTCTGTACTACCCATGCATAAAATATCCAGCCAGTAATTCATAATCGGCTCTGCATGAAGCATCTGTGCATAGTCCTCTGAAAAAATAATATCTGGTGGCTTTCCCATTAGAAAAAGTCCAACCTGTTCTATTTCCGCTAATCTGCTTTTTAGAAGTTCAATGCTCTGATTACACCATCTTTGAAAACGTTCCTTAATCTGTATGATTCTGTTGCGCTCTGCCTTTTCTCTGCGAATGTGCTCCTTTTCTTTTGCGCTTAACTCCTTATTCCCTTTAATCTCTATTGGAAGGCAAAAATCATCAATCAGTTTTCGTGCCGCACCATATTGTGATAGTCCAAACATTCGTGAAACATAATCAATTACATCTCCTCCTGCACCACATGCAAAACAATGATAATTGATATCTATCTTCATACTTGGGTGCTTATCATCATGAAAAGGGCAACAGGCTATCCCATTTCTTCTAACCTGCAGACCATAGTTTTCCGCTGCCTGCTTCGCCGTCAGATACTCTTTTACCTCTGAAAAAATATTCAATATGCAATTTTCTCCTTTCCTCCGGAGAAAGCCTTTGCTATAATAAATGTGTGTGTTGGATAGAAAGGCTTTATCCTTTTTATTCATAGATGCCCTTGTTACCAGCAGGGGCATTTTTATTCGCTTCAAGCAATTGTTTTACCAGCTCCAGCAACAATCCCTCCTCTTCTGTATTGCCATCCTGCAAATGTATCAATATCTGCTCCAATACTTTTGCCACCCTGACCGACATATAGTTTCCAGCAATGACCGTTACTTCCTGCCCCAATACTGCTTTCCTGTAATATTCCCCTTTGGATATCCCTGATAAAACAATCTTCGCTTCCACCTGATTTTTCTCTTCGTCACTCAGCCAAAAGGCAATTGTATTATGCCGGAACCTGTCCTCTCGTTTACAAGCCACTCTCCTCACCTCTTTCCACTTTTCCAAGCCTATCTGCAATTTTTTCCTGCGCATCCATAGACTGATGACAATAGGTTTCAATCGTAGTTGTAACCTTTCCATGTCCTAATCGCTTTGCAATCTCAACCGGGCTGAATCCCATCTGCACAAGCATACTTGCATGACTGTGGCGGATACAATGAACTGTAATTTTCTTTACCCCAGACAACTTAATTCCACGCTCCATTTCATGCTCAAAGAAGCTCTTTGTCCGTCCGGCAAAAAGACGTGTGCCCGGTCTCACATGATATAATGTCGCAATGTATTCCTTTATCTCATCCTGCAATTCCTTATGTATCGTAATCACACGAACCGAACTTTCCGTCTTTGGTGCTGTAATCAAATCTTCTCCATCAAGCCTTGTTAGAGATTCGTCAACCGTTAAGGTTCCCTGTTCAAAATCAATGTCTTTCACCTGTAACGCCAACAATTCTCCTATCCGCATACCCGTCCAAAATAAAATCTGAAAACCAATCCAAGAATCCTGCTTATCCATAATTGCATCTGAAAACTTCTGAAATTCCTCAAGAGTCCAGTATGGTCTTTCATCCGCTTTGCTCTTTCCCATGCTTCCGGCTTTACGGCAGGGATTGGAACGCAGATCATAGAAATTCACCGCATAATTCAAAATCGCACTAAGCTGATTATGTATTGTTTTCAGATAGGTAGGCTTAAACCCTTTTTCTATCAGTTCTCCCTGCCATTTGCGTATCATGGGGGCTGTGATTTCGTTAATTGGAGTCTTCCCGAAGTATGGCAACACCTTGTCATTCATTACATACTCTTTCTGCTTCATAGTAGTTTTTCGTAAGCGTTTTTCCATATCTGCCTTATAAATCTCCCAGAAATCAGCTAACGTCATTGTCGGATCCGACGATTGCTGCAGCATGAAATGTGCATACCATTCTTCTGCCTCTTTCTTTGTCTTAAAACCCCTTTTCTGTGATTTCTTTTTGGTTCCTGTCCAATCTGTCCAGCGATACTGTATCCGCCATGTACCATTCGGATCTTTCTTCGCATTACAGCTCATGCACTTACCTCCTTTGCTCCGCCATACCATTTTTCCTTAAAATACTCCACTGGAATCTTTCCGGCAATTGTGAGAAACCCCTTGCTTGCCAAATCCTTATTCATTTCTCTAAGGATTTTGTATGATTTCCCCATGCTTACACCAAGCATTTTTGCAATATCCTCTGCACTATAATAGATTTTTTCATCCATGTTTTTTCCTCCTTGTTTTTTAATCGTTTCTGTATAGTATCATTTTGTTGCGTTTTTATATTATCGTAACTTTTGTTTCGTGTCAATATCTTTTTGCTTTATTTTTTTCTTCTTGTGTGTTATCCTATATTTGATATTGAACAGTTTCACAAAAAATAGCTTTAGAGCAGGAGGCATGTTTTTATGACAGTCGGGGAAAACATAAGACGTATCCGACAGGAACGTAATCTTACCCAAAGACAATTAGGAGAAATGGTTGGTGCAAGTGAAGCCTACATTCGCGCCTACGAGAGCGGCAGAAGAAATCCCAAGCCATCCTCCCTTGAAAAAATAGCAGACGCTTTATCTGTCAATCCCGAAGTACTGGCAAACTCTGATTTTGATGGTATTAAAGCCATACACAGACTTTTTCAGATATTCCGTCAATATGACGGACAACTCTTTGAATGCCAGGATAAAGATGGAAACGATATGGTTGGAATCAGCTTTGGAACATTGTCTTTGATGCGATCTTGGTTAGACCGCTATGAAGAATATATGGAAGAAGTCGAGAAATGCAATGAAATCAAAGATGTTAAGAAACGTGGGGAAGCTCTGCTCAAAGCAGAGGCTAACTTTAATCTTTGGATGGATATTTATCCGGAGTCAGAGCCGTGGCAGGAACGACTAAAGATTCAGAAGGCACATGATGAAGTTATGGATAAGATTGGATCAAGCATCAAAGATTAACCTAATACTTTATTTGGAAAGGAATCAATATGAATAAAATGAAATTCATACATATTTCATCTGATGAAATAGATAGTATCACTCATGAAATGTTTTTTGATTACACAGACGAAATTATTGGAAAATCTAATCCTTTGAATGGAGAGCGAAGTTTTGTCCTTTGTATAATTGAACAGATTGTTGCCTTATTAAAACGTGATTCAAAAGATGATAAAATGATTATCACTCATATCCAAACACTTTTAAGGGCTAGTTTATCTCATAATGAATATCAAAATTATTTAAAATTTATTGCTCCAGCAAAAATAGCACAGCACAAAGATTTAGAACCACTTTCAGATATTGAAAGATATGTACTACATGAACTTATTCAAAGTAATTATCATGAATACCTTTGGAAGAGTGATTTTGTTTCCTGCTGTTATACAGCAATGAATGCTTTTTTGATTTCTGCTTATTGTATCATTTCCAAAGGCCTAAATCAGCATATATCAACCATCGATATAACTGTAGATATCTATGATACTGTTATTGACATTACACTTACCCTAGTTGAAACAAAGCCTGATGTTATATTGGTTGATTGGCATAGTATCAATAAAATAAATGACTTATATATGTTATACCTTACTCAATATGCAGGACTTGAAAAATCTTCTATTTTGGATTTAGTATCGGCTGATGTAATTGAAAAAGAATATTACACTAAAGACGAACGCTTTACAATAGCACCCAGTATACTAATGAAACAATATTTATCCATCATAGAACGAGAAGTTAACATTATTATTCAGCTTTCTAAATTGCCAAACACTGAGAATAAGCACTATAATTGGTATGACATGAAAAATTTTGTAAAAAAACGTGGAATCGAACTTGAATATGTTCCCTTTCGACTTTACAAGGCACTTGATGCCCTATATAAATTTCGCAATGAATCCATGCATGGTGAAACAGATATCACAAATGAAGATTATGAAATTTTATTATCATATAAAAACCAAAACTTGTTTATGGGATTATCTGTAAAAAAATTGGAGCTAAAAGGTATCGTAATACATCCCACGGTAGAAGAAATCGGTGAATATACGGGTATTGCCCCCAAAAGTACGATTGCAAATGAATCAATAAAAAAAGAATAACTACAATTTGTACCCAAATCGTACCCATCGGCATCTAAAAAATCCCTACAAAGCCTATAAATACAAGCTTTGTAGGGATTTACCTTTTTATTCAAACTCCCTGTAATCATAACATAATCGTTAAATATATAATTGTCTTTTGCAGATTTTTATATTCATAATATCCAAATTTCACGCTTTATTCATAGTTTCCGATCAAACAGGTATCATACGGGTATCACGAATATTTCTCCTTAATTGCTCTATCTACATGGTGCTAGCACCATGTAATTATTACACCAATAAGGAAAAGCTATCGGCGCTCCCGGGAGTATCCTAAAGTTTGTGTAAACCTCCAAACTGATGTAAGATAAAATTACTCAGTTTGGAGGTTATTTTTATGGCAAGAAGAAAAGACAGCCCACAAAAAGCTGCAATGAGAGAAATGATGCGTGACTATCTGAAAAATAATGATATCAGCATCAAAGATGGCACCGATGTTAACAGCATCATGCGTGACATGATGTCTGTCATTTTGGAAGGTGCTTTGGATGAAGAACTGGATGAAGAATTAGGATATTCCAAGTATGACTATCGAAACAAAGAAACAGACAATAGTAGAAATGGACATTCCAGCAAAACCATGCACACCAGTTATGGAGATATGGATGTGGCAATCCCAAGGGATCGTAATGGTGATTATGAACCTCAGCTGATTAAAAAATATCAGAATACCGTAACTCAGGACATGGAAGAAAAAATACTTTCCATGTATGCCAAGGGAATGACAACTGGAGACATTGAATCCCACATGCGTGAATTATACGATATTGATATTTCTGACAGCACAATCAGCCGGATCACAGACAAAATCCTGCCGATTGTAAAAGAATGGCAGGAACGCCCTTTGGAAGAAGTGTATGCTGTAGTATTTATGGATGCAATCCACTATCACGTCCGCAGTGAAGGACGTATTGTAAAACGTGCGGTTTACATTGCCCTTGGTATCGATATGAATGGGAAAAAAGATGTTCTTGGAATGTATGTTGGAGAAAACGAAAGTGCAAAGTTCTGGCTTTCTATCATGAATGGATTAAAAAACAGAGGCGTTGAGGATATCCTGATTGCATGCGTTGATGGTTTAAATGGATTTCCACAGGCAATCGAGGCTGTTTATCCAAAAACAGAGATTCAGCAGTGTATCATCCATCAGATCCGTAATTCAACGAAGTTTGTTTCATACAAAGACATCAAAAAACTGATGGCTGATCTGAAGCTTGTATATGCAGCTCCGACGGAAGAAACCGCTTTAAATGAACTGGAACTGTTCAAGGATAAATGGGATTCCAAGTACCCAAAAATCTATAAATCCTGGCATGATAATTGGGCAACCCTGTCCACTTATTTCAAATATCCGGAGGCAGTAAGACGGCTGATTTATACCACAAATGCCATTGAAGGATTCAACCGCCAGCTCCGGAAAGTGACTAAAAGCAAGGCGGTATTTCCGTCGGATGACAGCCTTTTGAAAATGCTGTATCTGGCAACCATGGATATCACGAAAAAATGGACCGGACACAGGCAGGACTGGGGACAGATCCATTCCCAGCTTGAAATTTATTTTGAAGAACGTCTGGCAGGGCGGAACCTGTAAAGCAGTCAATTTTAGGCAGGTTTTATTGACATGCCTAAAAACTACTGTATAATGCAGATATGGGCAGAATCCGGAAAATCGGCTCTGCCCATTGTAACTATTCACAAATCTTATATCAGTTTTTAACGTTTACACAAAACTTGAAACGGTCTCGCGCTCCCTCAACTTCTCTAATATCGCCATAACGTCCGGCTGCGTTGGAGTAAACTTAATACCTCGCTTCAACATCCCCATAACTTTTCTCGCTTTTTGCTCAATCTCTCTGGCGGTATGCTCACTCGTCAACATCAGATGATTTCCGGCGATTGTATATTCCCGTTCTATGTATTCTTCTGTTATCGGAAACATATCTTGTATCAGAAATGCGCTCTCCCGGCTGTCGTCCAGTTTGACGATATGAAGAATGTCGCAAGATTTCCCGTTTTTTTCTTTTTTCTCCATAATCCGTCTGTATTTGTCAATGCGGCTAGACAATGGTATCATCCAATATATCCCGGTACTTGTATCTTCAAGGCAGTAATAATGTGGTCTGTTTCCTGCCTTATTTCCTTTGAGATACGGATCTGGCATATCTTCAAAAAATTTATCCTTGATAATGTAAAAGCCTGTTTTCTTCATTTGCCTGTCCTCATTACGGAAAAGTCCCTCGCCTTGCGGCGAAGGACTATACTTTCGACCCAACCATTTATATACCGCATATCGGTCAGCGGTAAACTTTCAACCCGACCATTTATATACCACATATCGGTCAGTGGTAAACTTTCTTTGTACCTACATTCTAGCAAGCGCAAAGAGGAAAGTCAATAGAGCTTTCCATTAAAATTATATGCTAAGGACCACTAATATATACTTATCCCACAGTAAAAAAATTACCGTCTTTTATTACCTGCTGTATTCATGCCTTGCGAAATTTGTCTTTTTACCTCTGGCATCTTCATCGCCTCAGAGATAAGCGTATTCATCATATCACTACCTAATTGATTTTCAAACTGTTTTTGTTGCAACTCTAATTGATTCTTATGTTCTAACTGCAATTTATCAATTTCCATTTTATGCTTTTCTTTTTCCTTTTCCAAGTCCAACTCATAAGTCTTTTCAAGTTTTTTAATATCCTCTCTGCTCTGCTTTCTTGCAACAGCATAACTTGCAAAGCCAGAAATCAAAGCACAAACTACTGATACTATGTACGGCAAATAATTTTCCATATGGAATCCCCCTATCTCAAATGCTTCTGTAGAAAGATAGGAACAGGTATTACCTGCCCCTATGCTTCTTTTTCCTTTTCTGCTGTTTCAGTTCAAACTGCCGCTGTTTCTCTGCTTCCCGTTGTTCCCGGCTCACAGTCTTACGTTCAGTTTTTAACTGCTCCTGCTGTAATTTCAAAGCCTGTTGCGACTTCGTGCCGATCCCGGTATTCTGTACCTGTTTCCGCACTTCTCTCTGTACCCGTTTCGGATTGCGAACAGCTTCTTTTACATCAGTTGCCACAGCCGGACTAAATTTCAGTCGATAGTAATTTCTCAAAACAAAATCGTATACCTCATAATCTTTCGGCTCCGCCCCAAACGTAACCTTGCATACAGATAATTTCCCCTCCGATATGCGTTCAAACACACCTATCCAGAATGGTTCCTCAAAAAATACTGTCAATCTGCCTGATACTTTGTCCATGACAATTCCTCCTTAAAAATTGTACTGAACAAAGAACGGACGACCCAAGGAGGGAGGGCTACTTACACCAAAACGGTGCGGCCGGACTACCTACCGGCTCTATAAGAGATGTTATCCCTTACGTTGTGTTTTTATCTCTGCTCTTTGATTTTAGCATATTATCAGCAATTTTGCCACAAGAAATAAGGGGCACAGCCGCCGCCATACCCCAAATCCCTACCGTTCCAATGCTCTCTCGATTTTCTGCTTCTGCCCTTTCAAATCATTCTGCTTCTCATACAAGCTCTCACGTTCTTTACAGAGTGACTTCATGTGCTCCAACTGCGTCCGCACTCCCTCCCGGCAATCCGGCTCTATCCGCTTATATTCCCCGGTTATACTTCGTATCTCGTTATTGTTTGATTTTATCTGCTCCGACACACATATCCAGTCAATTAGATTGCGTACTTCTATATCTGTATCATACAAATCTGTTTCTGAAAGGATTTTCGCACACAGCCGAACCATAACTTTTTTCTCCATATCTGTCATTCTATCAATCCCCCTATCTGCTCATATCAAATACACGTTTCGGACGTTTATTTTCCTTTTCTGCCCATTCCAGAGCCTTAGACCGCTCAACTATCGACTGCACCTGTTCTCTGCCAAAATAGCGTTCCAAACGCCCCAAATCTTCCGTTTTCTCCTGCAATCGGTCAATAATGTCGCTCTGCTCCATGACCTTATCTGTCAAGCGACTGATCTGCTGCTCCTGCCGGGTAACTTTTTCTTTTAGTTTCTTTCCCTGTTCTGCAAGCTGGGCGCATTTAATTGTCAGTGCTTTTATCGTTTCTTTCAATTTCTCCACAAGCGGAAAAGCTTTTTTATCCTTATAAGCCTTTGCAGACATCAACGCCGCCGGTTCAGGCAGCTGCCACTTCTCATCCTCGTCATAAGCGTGTATGTTCCGTTCCATGACCGCCTTAGACTGAACCATTTTTTCAATATCTTGTTGCAATTTCTTCTGTTGCTTCTCCAATTTCACATTATCAGACAGCAGCTTTTTCTTGTCCTCTGCCAGCGTTGTCGCCTGCTCCTTCAGCAAATCACTTATTTCCGAAAGTTCCGATACTTCCTGCCGGATTGCTTCGCCCTTCTGCCGTATCTGCTCTGTTTCCTGCACTGCTTTTCTATGCTGAATCTGAATATCTGATAATCGCTCTTTTCCGTCAGAAATAGATTGCTCCAATTCTGCGACTTCCTTTGCCCGCTCCTTTTTCTCAAAGTCCAAAACAGATAAATGCTTTTCATGTGTGCCTTTCTTCTCCCACTCAATCCCATGTTCCAGCATGACAGCGGCAAGCTGTTCTTTCTCATAAGCTACCCACTGATTTAATTCCGTTTCCCGCCTTGTACCGCCTTTAAATCCGAGAGCAGATAACGCCTGTTTCAAAGAAACTCTTGTATCAATCCCCCGCCTGCTTCCTGTCGTATACGGTACAAAATCTATATGCAAGTGAGGCGTTGCTTCGTCCATATGAAGATAGGCACTAAATACTCTTAACGTAGGATTTCGCCGCTGGAAATCCCGCATATATTTATCCAGCACCTTTGCCGCAAGTCGTCCGTTCTCCGTCTTTGCCCCCATGTTGTCCTTATCCCCAATTTGCAGGATAATCTCATGAAATGGCTTCTCCTGTTTGCCGGAACGGATTTTCTCATAATAATCGTCAATCCGGCGGTCACTTCTGGTCTGCTTCTCATTATACCGGGTGAGCGCTTCATCAAACAATTCGTGATATACGTCCTTAACATTTTCATTGCAATATTCCACGTTCAGACAGCTTCGCTCCGGGTCAGTATTCTTTGCATGGAATTTTCTGCTATTATGGTTGACAGAGCCTTTTCCTGTCATAAAGCTGATAGTTCGTTTCAATCAATATCCTTTCTCCCTTTCCGGGCAATCAGCGCCGGATACGGCGCATAAGCTTTGTTACTTTCGTCGAAAGTAACGCAAAAGCACTTTTGACAGCCGTTCCGTCCATCAAAAGCTGCCTTTGCGCCCTGCCGGGGGCTTTTCCGTCCTACGGACGGGGCGGCTGTTGCCGCCGCTTTACTTCCGCCGCTATAGCTTTTCGGATAGCCGAAAGTACATTTTCTATCGTATATTCATCCCATCCGGCAAGCCATATCAGCGTCCACATTTCTGCCTCAGTCAATTCTATATCTCCGAATATTTCATTGAGTTCGGCAATCCTCCGGGCTTCACTCTCGTAGAAATATTTGTTCACGTTCTGGCTGTCGTATCATATTCGCCCTCCTTTTCAAGACCGCAACAACGCAAGGTCTATATCTTTTGCAACCTTGCAGACACCAAGCCCGCAAATTCTATATACTCTGTATTGTTGCGCTGTTGCCTTATTCCGGCTTGATTTTATCCAGTTCCCAATACCACGAATTGTTTATCCGCTTTGCTCTGATACTCAATTCCTTTTTCGCATTTTCAAGCGTCCGTCTAGATATACCCTGTTCCTCTGCAAGATTGAAAATCTCATTACTCTGCATGGCATTGTTTGTTTCTGCCACTTCCCGGAGCAGACGCTTCGCCTGTTCTAGCTTATTCGCTTTCGGAGCGATACCGCCCAACACTTCATCGGCGGTAATCTCATAATCTCCGAGCCAGTGAAAACCGTCCTCCGACAACTCAAAGGCTTTCGGGTGCCCAAACGCCGCCAGATTGTTTTTTATCTGGACTACCGCCCTTATATTCGCTTCGCCCTCCACTCTGCCGACCAGCAGGACGCTCCTTGCCACCGCAAAGAAATCAATGGAACCCATGCCCCGATATGCTGCCTTATTTCCAGCCGCTTTGTTCATGTGCCCTACAAGTACAATGGCACATTGATATTTCTCCGCCAGAGTCGCCAGCTTCTTTGTCATATCCCTTGCTTCATTTGCCCGGTTCATATCCATACCGCCGCCGAGATACGCCTGTATCGGGTCTAAAATCAGTAACTTCGCCTTTGTCCTTATGACTGCTTCTTCTAGACGTTCATCTATCATGGAAAGTGATTTTATGCTCTCGTCAATGGCGGAAATATTTTCACAATTTGCTCCTGCCGCTTCCAAACGGGGCTTAACCGTATCTGCAAGCCCGTCCTCCGCACTCTGGTAAATCACATTCAGCGGCTCCGTCAGTTTCATTTTGCTGTCCAGACCCTCGCCTTTTGACAGCTTCGCCGCTATGTTCAGCACAAGCGTTGTCTTACCGTCCCCCGGATCGCCTTGTACAATCGTCAGCTTTCCATAAGGGATAAACGGAAACCACAGCCACGCCACCTCCTGCGACTGTATCTCCGACATTTTAATCATCTGTAATTCTGTTCTCGTTCCTGCCATAATGTCCTCCGTTTTTGAAAAATTCGTTGTCACCGGAAGAAACCTCTGCTATACTTGAATTGTGATTGTTGATAACAGAGGTTTTCCAGTTATCACAGCCCTAACAGTTGCCGCTGTCAGGGCTTTTTTCTTCGCCTTGCCACAGATACCTTGCACCGTCCAACATCCAAAGAATTGCTTTCAGCATATCTTCATAGGCTTCCCGCAAATCTCTGATTTCTTCGGAAGTAATCCCCGGCTTTTTGCCATCAATTTGCTCCGCCAGTTCCACCAGCCGATTCTCCATTTCCTGCAACCGTTCCACAATCTGATAAACTGTTTCTTTCTTGCCTACCACGCACACCCGGTTATAAATGCAGGAACGGACAAAATAATCTTTTTTCTTCATGCCGCTTGTGAAAATCTTTGCTTCGATTTCTTCCCTCTCTCTCGGAGAGATACGGAAACTGATTGTCGGATATTTGTGTGTGCCGCTCATTCCTCTGCGCCCTCCTTAAATTCTTCATCCAGCAATTTTGCCATTTGTGTCTGTTCCGTCGGGAACATATGAGCATAGCGATAAGTAATATCCACGCTTTCATGCCCCACCCTATTTCCGATTGATACCGCCGAAAATCCCATGCTGATAAGCAGTGATACATGAGAATGTCGCAAATCGTGGATTCTAATGCGTTTCACTCCCGCTTTTTCCGCCCCTCTTGTCATTTCATGGTGCAGAAAGCTTTTTGTCAGATGAAAGATACGGTCAGTGGGAAGAATCCCGTACAATCTGCCGATATAATCTTTCAGTTCTTCACATAAGAAATCCGGCATACTTACATTTCGTTTGCTTTTCGGAGTCTTTGGGTCTGTAATTACATCTTTACCCTCCAATCGCTGATAAGATTTTGTTACCCGAATGACTTTGTTATCAAAATCAATATCCTGCGGCGTGAGAGCTAACAGTTCGCCCACTCGTAAACCGCACCAGTACAATATCTGAAACGCATGATAGGAATATGGTTTGTCCTTTACCGCTTCAATGAATTTCAGATATTCCTCTTTTGTCCAGAACAGCATTTCCTCCGCTTTTCCCTTTCCCAGTGACCCCGCCTTTACAACAGGATTGCTTTTCAGTTCATAGAACCGTACCGCATGATTAAATAGTGCGCTCAATTCTGATTGCAGAGTTTTCAAATAAGTCGGAGCATAGGGCTTTCCTTTTTCATCACGATAGGAAATCTGTTCATTCTGCCACTGGATAATATCTTTCGGACGAATATCACGCATTTTCTTGTCCTTGAAATAGGGCAGCAGCTTTGTCCTCAAGATATGCTCTTTTGTCAGCCAGGTATTGTGTTTCAGCTTCGACTTCATATCTCTTGTATATGCCTGAACAAATTCCTCGAAAGTCATATCCAAGTCAGCCGCTTCTTTCATACGGAAATGCCGTTCCCAGTCTGTTGCTTCCCGTTTGGTCTTAAATCCCCTCTTAACTTTCCGGCAATTCTTACCAGTCCAGTCATAATAGTGAAAGGACACATACCATGTTCCCCGCTGTTCGTCTTTGTACGCCGCCATAATCTCACTCCTTTCCTAATTCGCCTGCGCCATGCCATAAAATTTTTCTTCATAGTATTTTCTGCTCACTCGTCCGGCGATTGTGATAAAACCTTTTGCTTCCAGTTCTTCGTTCATCTGCCGCACCAGCTTATAAGCAAATGGTTTGGAAATGCCTAAGTCCTGCGCCACTTCTCCGGCCGTTACAAATAAATCATTTTTCAAATACACGTCCTCCTTATAGCTTTTTTGTTAAATCCCATATTTGCAGTATACTTAACATTTATGTTATTGTCAATAGCTTATTTGTTAGACTTATCTTTTTTATTAAATTTAGCATTTCTGATAAGTCGTTATTGCTCTATTATTTCATATATGCTACAATATAAAAAACAGCAAAAGCTTAAAAAGGGGAAGTTATGAACTATACAATCCGGACAATGAAAAAGCAGGAATTTCCATTGCTTGAAGATTTTTTATATGAAGCAATCTTTATTTCAGAAGGTATGGAAGTTCCACCCAGAAGTGTTATTTCCTTACCAGAGTTACAGACTTATATTAAAGATTTCGGACTATTAAAAGATGATTTTGCGTTAGTTGCAGAAATAGAAAAACAAATCGTTGGTGCTGTTTGGGTACGCATTATCAATGATTACGGACACATTGACAGCAGCACTCCCTCTCTTGCAATTTCTCTCTATAAAGACTACCGAAAACATGGAATATGAATTGCCATGATGAAAGAAATGCTGAATTTGCTTAGAAATCATGGATATAAAAGTGTTTCTCTTTCTGTCCAAAAAGCAAATTATGCTGCCAAAATGTATCAAAAATTAGGATTTAAAATTGTAAATGAAAATAAAGATGAATGGATTATGATATGCCATTTATAGATTTCAGAAAGGACATAGATTATGTTACTAGGAGAACGAATAAAAAAAATCCGCACATTCCGAGGACTGACACAACGGGAATTAGGCTTAAAGCTAGGATATGAAGAACGCAATGCTGATGTTCGTGTAGCCCAATATGAATCCGGCTATCGGGTTCCCAAAAAAGATACACTCATAGAAATTTCTAAAATTTTGAACGTCAATTATATAAACTTTGTTACGGAAGTTCCTGGCTGCGCCGAAGATATTATGCAAACTTTCTTCTGGCTTGACGAGGACAACCGCAATGCTTTTCATCTGTTCCAGCTTGTCCGCAATCCTGGCAAGTGCAATTCCTTCGATGATAAGTCTGTCCGATATAATGATACTGATGAATGGCCCGCTCATGCCCCTGTCGGTATGTGGATTGATTACGGTCTGGTAAATGAATTTCTGCGTGAATGGTGTCTGCGGAAAGAACAACTAAAAAGCGGAGAAATTTCAGAGGACGAATATTTTGAATGGAAAATCAACTGGCCTGCTTCCAGCAGCAGCGTTGATGAACAGGGAAATGACAAGAAAAATAACAGTTATGATTGGAGAAAATATAATGGATTATAATAATATTTATAATTTTAAAAACCCTATTCGGCATTTTATAAATATAGACAATATAATTTTCCCAACAAGTCCAGCTTCCATAGACATTGATGATACTTGTTGGACAAAACCTATCAAATTTACCATACGAAAAAATGATAATAGCTTTCGCACCTTGAAGCTTCCCAATATTATTTCTTTAACTTGTGCTTATGAACATTTTAAAACATTTCCACACTTTGATGATCCGCAACAACTTGACACTTCTCATAAACGATTATCTGTTCGATTAAATACAGGGGATTTTGCGATTGGGGAATATGATGTTCAATTAGAAAATGACTTTGAAGAGCTATGTGTCTATGACAATCTAATCAAATTAGATATAAAGGAATTCTATGGGCGATTATATACTCACTATTTAGATTTTAATGGCTTACCTGACCGCTATATTACAAATATGAATTTTGGAGCTACAAACGGCTTGATTATGGGTAACTATTTATCTCTATATTTTGCTGAACAACATTTAACAAAAATAAGTTATGTTCTTGAAAATGCGCTTGTAGAGCAAAATATCGTTTGTGATTTTACATATTTTTCCGATGATTTTTATTTCTTTTGTAACAAAGAGGACGTAAGTAAAATAATCCAAATATTTTATTCTGTTTTAGATCAATTCGATTTGCAAGGAAACGAAAACAAATATGAAATATGGGATTATGAAAAATTTAATTCTTATAATGTAATTGCAAGATATTGGAAAAAATTAATTGCACATTGTAATACACATTACAGCAGCGAAAGTTCGCAAAATAAATTGGTTTTTATAAATCAAATTGTGTACCGTATATCTCAATTATACGATGAAAAGCAAAAAAGAGTATTTATTAACAACTTTTTTAAAACAAAGTATTTCAGAACACTAAATTTAGAAAAATTCATCACAAAAGAATATGACTACCATCAATTATGTTATATTTTTAGAACTTCTCCAGAATCACTATTATATTGTATTGACAAGTTTCGCTATATGAATAACTTTGATAAAAATAAAGTAAAGAAATTTTTCAAGATACGGTTTAAGGAATCCCTAAAAACTTCGTTTCATGAAGAACAACTATACTATTTTTATGCAATTGGTGAATTAGGGTTTACAGATATATTAGCAGAAAATACTGAATTAGTTTTGTGTTCAAAAAATCAAGTGCTAATTTCATATTATCTTAGCATTCACTTATTTTCTGAACAGGATATTAATACTTTAAAGAATAACACAGATGAAGCATATTGGTTTCAAAATTATCATTTAATTCTATACACCCCTAATTTGTTAACAGATTTAGAAAATAGTATATTATCCTATCTAATTCCAGAAAAATGTCGTCCCGTACCAAACGAAAAATCATCTGCTGTCAGGCGCAGAACAACCTATATGGAATTTTATAAAGAAAACTTATCTAACGGAAAAGCACTTATTCAAAATATAAATGATATAGAAATTGCTATCCATGAATATCTAGATCTAAGATTTGAAGAAGAAGAAAATCTATTTTTTCAATAAAACAGGTATCAAAAAGGTATCACGCCACATACTAAGAGCCAGGAAGTCCGCTGTTTATGCGGCTTCCCGGCTCTCTGTTTACTATTCAAACTCAATCGTTCCCGGTGGCTTACTGGTCAGGTCGTAGAATACGCGGTTAACTCCCTTAACTTCATTAATAACACGATTCATAACCCTGTTCAGTACTTCATACGGAATCTCTGCGGACTCTGCTGTCATAAAGTCAATCGTCTTCACTGCTCGAAGTGCCACCGCATAATCGTATGTTCTGAAATCGCCCATAACGCCTACGCTTCGCATATTGGTAAGAGCTGCAAAGTACTGGTTCGGCATCCAGGATGGTTCTTTGCCGTTCTCAATTTTATAAGCTTCTGCTGCCTTATCAATTTCTTCACGGTAAATGAAATCAGCATCCTGCACAATGCGAACTTTCTCTTCAGTAACTTCGCCGATAATACGGATTCCAAGTCCCGGTCCCGGAAATGGCTGACGGAATACCAGCTTCTCTGGAATTCCAAGCTCCAGTCCTGCTTTGCGGACTTCATCTTTGAAGAGGTCACGAAGCGGCTCAATAATCTCCTTGAAGTCTACGAAATCAGGAAGTCCGCCTACATTGTGATGAGACTTGATCACTGCAGACTCTCCGCCAAGACCACTCTCTACCACATCTGGATAGATGGTTCCCTGCGCAAGAAAATCAACAGCACCGATCTTCTTAGCCTCTTCTTCAAAGATACGGATAAATTCCTCACCAATGATCTTACGCTTCGCTTCCGGCTCAGTAACTCCCGCAAGTTTATCATAATATCTCTGCTGTGCATTCACACGGATAAAATTCAGGTCAAACTGTCCATTAGGACCAAATACACCCTCAACCTCATCGCCCTCGTCTTTACGAAGAAGGCCATGATCTACAAACACACATGTCAGCTGCTTGCCAATAGCTCTGGAAAGAAGTCCTGCTGCTACAGAAGAATCAACACCGCCAGACAGTGCCAGAAGGACTTTGCCGTCGCCCACTTTCTCACGGATTTCTTTAATTGTATGCTCAACAAATGCATCCATCTTCCAGTCTCCGGCACATTCGCATACACCAAGTACGAAATTGGATAACATCTTCTTTCCTTCTACTGTATGGAGAACTTCCGGATGAAACTGGATCGCATACAGTTTCTTCTCCGCATTCTCGGCTGTAGCCACTGGACAGTCTGCTGTATGTGCAGAAATCTCAAATCCTGGTGCTGCTTGGGAGATATAGTCTGTATGACTCATCCAGACAATTGTTTTCTCTGATACTCCTTCAAAAATTCTGGAGTCTTTTTTGTCAACCAGCAGCTCTGTTTTGCCGTATTCACTTACATCTGCTTTCTCAACTTTACCGCCGAGAACATGCATCATAAGCTGTGCACCGTAGCAAAGCCCAAGCACCGGAATACCAAGTTCGAATAATTCTTTCTGGTAAGTCGGTGAATCAGCTTCGTAACAACTGTTCGGTCCACCGGTAAGAATGATTCCCTTTGGATTCATGGCTTTGATCTTCTCAAGATCGGTCTTGTAAGAATAGATTTCACAATATACATTACATTCTCTGACACGTCTTGCAACCAGCTGATTGTACTGACCACCAAAATCAATTACAATAACTAATTCTTTCTTCAAGGTTTTCCTCCTGTTTTTCCCTATAAATTCTCATTGGAATCGTTACTGTTCACGCTGGAAAATCTCCGGTAAACAATAACCTTGAATCTTCTTTCCATTATAAATGAGTATTACAACTTTTACAACGACTAATTTTCTTAGCTGAATAAAATTTTCAATATATCGTAGATAGATTTTATCACCATGAAGTTGGGTTTAAATGCACAGCTTTTTCATACTGTATATTCCTAAGCCGGTCACTTCAGGTGCGTTCCAGTTTATAAGTTCTTTAGATTTTCCTCATATATTTTTCAATTTGTCCTCACAGATTCATCACAAATTCCGCGTATATTAATAAACAAATAAAGCGAAAGCTTTTTTACATAGATTATAAATATACTTTTTCTTTTTCATACTTGCCGGGCCAAAAGGTCCGGCCCTCCTTCTTTTAGGAGAATTTTCGGAAGTTGCTTACGTCGGAGAATTCGAATTTGATTTTAAATTTAACATAAAAAATCTCGGTCTTTAGAAAAGAACTGTCTTGATACTTCTTTTCTGACCGGGATTTTTATAATTCAGGTTCACTCTTCTTTTAGCGAAAAAACACTGAGCCACAATAAAGTGTAGCCCAGTGTTTTTTCTTATAACTCATCAAGCCCATAATCTTCAAATTGGAGAGTTTCTTTATCCAATTTTAAAGCTGATCCGGTTTCTCAATTGTATAAACACTCTGATCCTGGATCGCCGTTGCTCCGGACAGATCTGCTGTGTCGCTGTAGGAACCAGTTGTAATGGTGTACTCGCTGTCGCCCTGTACATACACAGTTCCGTCTGTACCCTGAATTGTTACAGTTTTTCCATTACTATCTACAATTGTTCCCTCATTTTCCAGAGATGAGACAGTACTGTCGCCAATTACAGTCCAGGTGGAATCTGCGCTTACATAAACGTTACAGTATCCCTCTCCGCCTTCGCCTGCATAACTCTCATCATCTACAACTGCACCTGTCAGGCTGCTGCCATCTGTGAGATAAAAATCCAGATCACTGATAGAATCCCAGATCACATTTCCTTGCATATCCTGACTAATACCGGTAAAGTGGCAGTCAGCTCCGTTTGCTCCAGACTGTCCCCATCCTCTCTGGTTGGTATTACCTGTACACTGCAGGAAAAACTCATTCTCGTCGTTATAGTTAATATCTACATTATTTAAAGTAATTGTACTCTCTGTATTGGTTGTATAGAATACACCGCCGTTCTCAGAAGTCAGGCTGCCTCCATCCATCTGAAAAGTACTGTTTCCGACCTCAGAATCACCAGACATGCTCTGGTAAAGGATTACAGTCCAGGTATTATCATTCTGATCCAGATCACTCATATTTCCTGTCAAGTCACAATCATAAAGGTGAATAGAATTCAGACCTTCGATACAAACAGCCTCTGAACCATTTGCTGTCAGAGTTGCATTGCTTACCGCAATATCAGCTGTACTGTAAATAGCCGGGGAACCAACGCCATTGGAAACATAGTTTCCGCCATCAATCACCATTGTTCCGCCGCCTCTGTCACTTCGGATTGCTGCAGACGACTCACCATTTGTCTCCACATCCAGATTCCATCCGTAAAGAGTACCGCCGCCAGCTACATGAACACCGCCTGATGTATCCTGGGCAGTTTTTACAGTTGTATCAGATGCATATACAGTTCCATCTCCATATGCAAAAAGCCCTGCACCGCCAGCTGCATCTGTAGTCACACTGCCATCTTTCACATAAGCAGTACCGTCTGTTGCCAGAACTGCTGCGCCTACGCCATAGAAGCTGGAATTGTCTCCGCCCTGGCTGTCTGCAGAAGTTCTTGTAATCGTATCATTATCAAGTGTTACGTTTGCTCCGGAAGAAATCAATGCTGCATTCTCGTCAGTTCCTGTTGACTCAATTGTCTCATTTGATACAGTTGTATCTTCTATATACTCATTTACCGCAGTATAGCTGTCCACACCCTGAGACTGTCCACCAGGACCTCCCTGACCCGGAGCACCTTGACCATCACCACCAGGACCTCCCTGGCCACCCATTTCCATGGACATTACTGTAATGGAAGCTGCATTTCCATCTTCATCTAACGTGACAGAAACGGTATCGCCCTCCTGAATATCAGAAAGTGAAATTTCCTCAGCCTCTGCAGACTGTCCATTTTCCTCTGGAGCACCGCCATCCCGAGCATCCCCGTCTGGTTTCTCCGGTGCTTCTCCATCAGAAGAATCTGCGCTCTGGTCATCTCCTTCCGACTTCTCCGGTGCTCCGCCATCAGAAGAATCTGCGCTCTGGTCATCTCCTTCCGGTTTCTCCGGTGCTTCTCCATCAGAAGAATCTGCGCTCTGGTCATCTCCTTCCGGCTTCTCCGGTGCATCGCTATTCTGTCCATCTCCGCCAGGCTGCATGCCGCCCGCCTGTTTTGTGATCACAGTATCTGCAGTAACCGTAATCGTCTGCTCCTCACCAGTCAGATCCAACATAGAAGGCGCCTCGCCATCCTGATTGTCACCTTCTGGTTTCTCAGGCGCCTCTCCGTCCTGGTCACTCGGCGCTTCGCCACCCTGACTATTCGGTTCTCCGCCGTTCTGACCATCATCACCAGGCTGTCCCATCTCCTTCATAGTCCCAACTGCAATGGTAATCTCAGAATCGGAAACTGAAACCGACTTAACCTCACCAAGTACCACATTCTCCTGACTCTCCTGATTCTCCTGACTCTCGTCACTACTCTCACCCGAAGCATCCGCCTCAACACTTTCATCTGTTGTATCTACTGCATCTGCAGCCGCCTCGGTCTTACTGTCCTCAGCATAAACCATCGTCGGTACAGAAGTAGTTGCTACCATAATTCCCATTAAAACTGCCACATATTTACGTTTCATACCCATTTAATTCCTTTCTGTATTTGCCTTGTTTTGTGTTCCTTATGGCTAATAATATACAGACAAAATGTGTTCAACAAATGGGCATTATGTGTTCATTCTATGGGGAATCTCGCAAGAAACTGTGAATTGATGTCTCATAAGCTGCGAAGCAGCATTCGGTTATGAGCAAGCAGCGAAGCGGACCTGGAATATCCGCTTGACCATACATATAGAAAAAAAACAGGGTGCCTCATGCACCCTGCTTCATCCTCTTAATAACTTTTAATCGCGTAAATTCCTCACGCTCTTTCTCCTCCAAAGCATTGGAAATATCCTTGGTCAGAGCCTCGAACTTCGGAATCGTAATATTCTTCAGCGCATTCGCCCTCTTCTGAGTCTTCTTAATATTACTAGCCAGCCGAATCGCCGAATTCTCAATCATAGACAGCTTAATGGAAAGCTCCTTCACCCTCTCAAAAGCCGCCTTCGCCTCATCCAGAGACATCTTCGTACTATAATAAGCATATGTCGGCACATTTCCCGACTTATCATACTCCACCAGCGGAATCTCCGTACCCATAACACTACGTGTCTTAATACGAATAGAATTCTCCACCGGCACCGTATGGGAAATCTGATCCACAAACGCGATACCCATCTCCATATTCGCTTTCTGCAAAGCCTCATACGCAGTCCGGAACGTCTCATCAATCTGTCCCTGGATATCCTTCGCCTGATCAACCAGATTCATCATCTCACGAATCAGAATATTACGCTTCTTATCCATCAGTTCATAACCCTGACGGGAAAGAGCAAGTGAATTCTTAGCCAGAATTAAATTACCCTTGGTAGGAAAGGTATTCGGATCCATTCAAGTCACCTCACTCTTTATTTGGTAGTCTCGTGATAATACTGATCCAGAATCTTGGTATCAATACGGTCAAGCTCATCCTTCGGAAGCATACCAAGAAGCTCCCAGCCCTTATTCAGAGTATCGATAATACTTCTGTTCTCTGTATCTGTCTGACCGACAAACTCAGCCTCAAATGCCTTACCAAACTGAAGATACTTCTTATCCAGAGGAGAAAGCTCATCCTCACCAATAACAGAAGCAAGGGCTCTCGCATCTCCAACCTTTGCATAACAGGAAAACAGCTGGTTGGCAACGTCCTGATGGTCCGCTCTTGTGAAGCCCTCACCAATACCATCCTTCATCAGACGGGAAAGAGACGGCAGAACATTGATTGGCGGGTAAATACCCTGTCCATGAAGCTGTCTGTCCAGAACAATCTGACCCTCAGTAATGTAACCGGTAAGGTCAGGGATCGGATGGGTAATATCATCATTAGGCATGGTCAGAATCGGGATCTGTGTAACAGAACCTGTACCACCGGAAACAATACCTGCACGCTCATATAAAGTAGCAAGCTCACTGTAAAGATATCCAGGATAACCTTTACGGGAAGGAATCTCACCTTTGGAAGAAGAAACCTCACGCATTGCCTCACAGAAAGAAGTAATATCTGTAAGAATAACCAGAATATGCATACCTTTTTCAAAAGCAAGATACTCTGCTGCAGTCAGGGCGATCTTCGGAGTCAGAAGACGCTCAACAGTAGGGTCATTTGCCAGGTTCAGGAACATAACAACGTGATCGGAAGCACCGCTCTCCTCAAATGTTCTGCGGAAAAACTCTGCAACATCATACTTAACACCCATTGCCGCAAACACAATGGCAAAATTCTCATCAGAATCAGCGCCCAGAGAAGCCTGACGCACGATCTGTGCAGCCAGCTTGTCATGAGGAAGACCGTTTCCAGAGAAAATCGGAAGCTTCTGTCCACGAATCAGGGTGGTCAGACCATCAATTGCGGAAATACCGGTATTGATATAGTTACGCGGATACTCACGGGTAACCGGGTTCAGCGGCAGTCCGTTGATGTTCAGGCTGACCTCCGGTGTGATCTCACCAAGACCATCGATAGGCTGTCCAATACCGTTAAAGGTACGTCCCAGGATTTCCGGGGAAAGCCCGATTTCCATAGGATGACCACTAAGACGTGTATGAGTGTTTCCAAGGGACATATTATCTGTACCCTCGAAAACCTGAATTACTGCTTTATCTTCGTATATTTCAATGATACGGCCAAGCTTTTCGGTACCGTCATCCATACGGAAGGAGACGATTTCCTCATAGGAAGCGTTTTTAACGCCTTCCAGAACTACAAGAGGGCCGTTTATTTCACTAAGGCCTAAATATTCGATTGCCATAAAAAACTTACCTCCCTATCAGCCGTTTCTCTCTAATACGTTATCGTAGAATCTGTCGATGTCAGCCTTATACTGGTCAAACATCTCAGGTTTGTTATTCGGAACATCATATTTGATAGCAATGACACGCTCAAAAATATTATCCTCCTTCAGTACGGAAACCGGCATTCCCTGATTTACAAGGGAGCGGCACTTCTCGTACAGATAAAGGATGATCTCCATCATATTGAACTGCTTGCTCATCGGTACACAGGTATCCTCTGCATGGAACGCATTCTGCTGAAGGAATCCAAGACGGATAACCCTTGCAATCTCCAGAGTCAGCTTCTGGTCATCCGGAAGAACATCACTACCGATCAGCTTAACGATTTCCATCAGGGAACTCTCCTGGTTCAGAATCGCCATCAGCTGATTACGGTCGCTTACAAATTTAGCAGAAACATTATCTCTGTACCATGGGGTTAAATCCTCCAGGTACTCACTATAACTTGTAAGCCAGTGGATAGCCGGGAAATGACGGGCATAAGCCAGAGATTTATCCAGTCCCCAGAAACAGCGGACGAAACGCTTTGTATTCTGTGTAACAGGCTCGGAGAAGTCACCACCCTGTGGGGAAACTGCACCGATGATGGAAACAGAACCCTCTGTTCCATTTAAGTTCTGCATCATACCCGCTCTCTCATAGAAAGCGGAAAGCTTGGAAGCCAGATAAGCCGGGAAGCCTTCCTCTGCAGGCATTTCCTCCAGACGTCCGGATAACTCACGAAGAGCCTCAGCCCAACGGGAAGTGGAGTCTGCCATGATGGCAACGTCATAACCCATGTCACGATAATACTCAGCCAGTGTAACACCTGTATAAATAGAAGCCTCACGGGCTGCAACAGGCATGTTTGATGTATTGGCGATCAGAGTGGTACGGTCCATCATCAGGTTTCCGGATTTCGGGTCGATCAGTTTACTGAAATCCTCCAGAACCTGTGTCATCTCGTTTCCACGCTCACCACATCCAATATAGATAATGATATCAGCGTCAGACCACTTTGCGATCTGGTGCTGTGTCATAGTTTTTCCAGTACCGAAACCGCCAGGAATCGCTGCTGTACCACCCTTTGCAATTGGGAAAAGGGTATCCAGGATACGCTGTCCGGTTACAAGCGGCACGCTTGCAGGGAAACGCTTGTAGGTAGGTCTTGGCACACGGATCGGCCATTTCTGCGCAAGTGCGATATCGCGCTCACTGCCATCAGAAAGACGAACCGTTACAATCGGGTCAAGGATGGTATATGCTCCGTCCGGAACTGCCTTGATAACCTCAGCCTCTCCAATTGTTGGCGGAACCATGGATTTATGAAGAATGGAAGCTGTTTCCTGAGTCTCGGCAATGATAGTACCTGCGCTTACCATATCTCCAACTTTAACAGTTACATGAACATCCCATTTCTTAGCAGTATCAAGGGAATCAACACTTACACCACGGGAAATATATTTTCCGGAGGATTTTGCGATCTCCTCCAGAGGACGCTGGATACCGTCGAAAATGTTATGAATGATTCCAGGTCCCAGAAGAACGGAAATAGCATCGCCTGTTCCCATTACTGTATCGCCTGGCTTCAGTCCTGTTGTCTCCTCGAAAACCTGTACGGTAGTCATGCCCTTTTTCAGACCAATGACCTCACCGACCAGCTTCTCAGGTCCAACATAAACCATCTCGGAAATCTTAAATCCCGGGTCGCCTTTCAGATAAATAACAGGACCGTTAACGCCGTAGATAATACCTGTTTTATTCATGGCTCAGCCCTCCGTCAAATTTGAATTCTTTTTTCAGCTTCTCATAAGCGCTCATGAAAGAATTGTCGATCAGGATATTTTTCGCCGGGATGGTAGCTTTGATACCGCCCATAAACGGCTCCTTGGAAAGCTCAACTGTAAATCCTGTCTTTGCAACGATAGAACGCTGTAATGCTGTATCTTCCGGGGAAAGATAGATGAAGATTTCATCATTTCCCGCAAATTCTCTTGCCTTCTGGATTCTTGTACAAAGATAATCCTGATATTCAGGGCTCTCCATAAAGTCCTCCAGATGATTCTTAACCTCTACAAAAAGCTCATTTCTAAGCTCATTCTGTTTGGCTGTCCAGTCACGTCTTAAAGTCAGCTGCTCAGCAGAAAGTGCCTTGTTTACCTCTCGGGTAGCATTTTCTGTCTCTGCCTTGATCTGTGCCTCGGCATCCATTTTTCTTGATTCTTTATGCTTTTCAAACATTTCTTCCAGACTCTTCTTATGTGCTTCCAGTGTATTCTCAGCCTCTGTCTGGGCTTCCGCAACGGAAGTGTCGTAGAAATGCTGCAGTTTTTCTTCAATTGTCATGCTTGGTCTTCTCCTGCCTATAACTTTAAGCCAATGGCTTCGTTAACATATCCGGTAATAAAATCAGGTTTGCGGCCTGTACCATGCCTGTCAGGGATTTCGATGATCAAAGGCGTTTTATGGTTCAGCTTTACATCGTCCACGATCTGGGGAAACTCCCTGCCGAATTTCTCGGTCAGGAGGAGAATCCCGATTTCCTTGTTGGCGATTGCTTTTTCCAGAGCGTCCTTCAGTTCGTCACGCTCATGGACTACCACGCCTTCCACACCTGCCAGTCTCATCCCTGTGCAGGTATCGATGTTGTCACTGATCAAAAACATTTTCATAATTATAATTTACCGATGATCATGAAGGAAATGATCAGACCGTAAAGAGCAACACCTTCGGCAAGACCTACGAAGATAAGGGATTTACCAAGAATGCTCTGATCCTCGCTGATTGCACCAAGAGCTGCACTTGCCGCACTGGCTACGGCAATACCACCACCAATACAGGAAAGACCTGTAACAAGAGCTGCTGCAATATATCCAAGACCTGTTGCAATACCTGCATCAGCGCCTGTTGCAGCCTGTACAGAAGAGCTTCCTGCAAACATAACCATTGCTGCTACTAACATGGTACCAAAGAAGAAAAATGCGTTTGTTGCGATTGTTGTTTTGTAACGTCCACGGCTCTTCTCGCCGATGAAATAATAACCAAATGGAACGATAATGCTTAATACAAGCGCTACTGCTAAAATAATCTGTGTCATAACTGTCATGATAATTGACCTCCTCGTGTTTTAACATTTGTAATGTCACTGCATTTCACAGAGACATTTGATAAATATTTCACTACCAGCGGCAGTTTACTTTGCCTCCGCGTCAGAACGGAACGGCTCGAATTTTCTTCCGCTTCCTTTGTAGAAACGGCTAAACATCTCGTAATACTCAAGTCTCAGTACCTGGATACCAACGATCAGACCCTCAAGACCGCATACGAAAATATTTCCGAGAACAATCACTACCCAGTTCGGGCTTCCGTTCTCAGCACCGGCCAGCATCAGTACAACCTGCATCATAGCTGCATGGCTGACTGCATAAGCTCCGATACGCACGAAAGAAAGTGTGTTGGAGAAATAGCTCAAAAGGACTTCGAACATCTCGAAAAATCCCTGAACAATAAACATTCCCACACCGCCTTCAAAAGCTGCCGGCTTCTTTTCCACAAGGTTTGTAAGAGGCTCTTTTAAGAACATTACAAGCAGCGGAAGGATAAACATAATGCAAAGAACAATACCGCCAGGAAGCTTATGGCCTGTCATGAACAATGCAATTACAATCACTGCGGATCCATAGAATACAAGGCCTGCAACAGAGTTGGTATCAAACCATACTTTCTCTGTATCCTTTGCTTTCAGGGAATTCATAATATTAAAAATCATGCACAGAAGAATGATTCCCATACCAAAGCCAATAGCGATAATAAATACGGTATTCAGTTTTCCGATAAAAGGCACATTCATCATGGCATCCATAGGCCTTAACCATACAGGCTCTATAATATCTTCAAATCCGAAGACGCTGCCGAACATGAAGCCAAAGAATGTGGAAAAGATACCTGCACAGCTGATGATTCCGGCAAGATCAATATGCTTGAATCTGTAAAGAAGATATCCGCCGATCAATAAAACCAGACCCTGTCCTGCATCTCCGAACATTGCGCCGAAAATAAAGGAATAAGTAATGGCGATAAACCAGGTTGGATCCATCTCTCCATAAGCCGGAAGGCCATACATTTTGGTGTACATTTCGAATGGCTTGAAAAGCTTGGGATTCTTCAGCTTGGTAGGCGGTGTCTTATGGGCATCCTCCTGCTCATTCTCATCAATCAGACAGAAAATACGTGAATCTCCGGAAATATCATTCTGGAAAGCCTTAGCATCCTTCTCTGTCATCCAGCCACAAAGGATATAAAATGGTTCCTTCGGCTTATAATCGACTGCTGCCTCTCCCTTATTGTCCCCATGTGTGCATGCTGCCAGTTTACGGATATCAAAGTTCCGTGAAAACTGGGAAAGTGTATGTTTGCAGGAAACAATGTCGGATGCATTTTTTCTAAAGAAAGCTTTTCTTGCCGCTTTGTTTGCATCAAGATCTGCAATTGTTTTCTTGTACTGCGCTTCAAGTGCTGTGTATGCAGCTCTGGCAGTTCCATCATACTGATCCGGTACAAAGATTTTTTCAAAGTGCATAGCAGAATATACGGCATGAATTCGCTGTGCTTCATGAACGGGAACAAAATAAATTCCCCAGATATAACGGTCATCTTCATCACATTTAATGAAAATCGTATCCAGATTATCATAAATGTATGTTTTAAATTTATCGAAATAATCTTTCTCGATCCGTCCAAAGCGATAATGGATATAACGCATTTTCAGGATTGACTGCACATCAAAGTCTACATTTCGGAAAGGATAGATGATACGAAGTGATTCTGCCAGAGAATCACGTTTCTCTTCCAGTTCCTGACGGGTCTTGTTAAGGACATCCGCTTCATCTTTGATCTGCTGTACGAAAGAGAGAGCTTTTTCGATTGGCAGCTTCTTCGCAGAAGCCTGCTCCGGGTTCTCAACCTCTTCATAGAAGCTTCCGACTGTGCTTAAAGCTTCTTTATAAGGATTGATTTCAAGATAAGGGGAAAGATTCTTCACATCTGTGAGCTCAGTAAGAGCATTCTCCAGATGAATCTCATACCGGCTGAGGTAATTATTTACAACTCGGTCGATATCCTCTCTTGGCCCGGTAATGCTGACAAATTTCATTTTCTCAATCACATTGCTACCTCCGGGTTACTAATTGTTGTGAACATAATGCATTGCCTCGTCCGGATCAACCTGGTAACGAACACACTCCAGTGCGATGGTCAGACGGTTTACCTCATGCTCTTTGTGGTAAAGATAAGAATACAAAACAGCTACTGAATAAGGATCCTTGCGAGCCTCTTTCTCAAGCACGGTACGGAGCAGACTATTATAAAGCTCCTCCATGGAGATCAGGTTCAGCTGCTGATATTTCCTGCCGTACCAGGTACGGGAAAAGATCTGCTCACCTTCTTCTTTGCTGGTAGCTTCCACCAGAGCTGTGATTTCTTCTTTCTTTAGTTTATAATTCACGGGAATCAGCTGTGCGTAGATGGCTGCCGGCTCCATTTTGTAATAACGCTTGGATCGCAGGATAAACTGCAGATTCAGCATATCAAACTTCTCACCATAAGCCTTGGTGATCTCGTCCAGATCGTTTCCCTTGAATAACTTTTTGCGGACACTCCAGATCTGATTAAAATAATAAAGATCAAGAGCCATTCCGTAGTCAAATAAAAGTCCATTGCCGTTCTCATATACGCTCTGAAGCGGAGCATAGAATTCATTGCCCTTCAGGGCTGTCATGAACTCATCCATATTTCCGGCACCTGCCACTCTGTCAATGTCCAGCTTGGAATGGTGCAGGAAAAAGTCGCGGTAAGGACTCATATCCACAGGATCGGTGCTTCTGTGATCAAAGAGATTTGTCATGATCTCTTTCAGAACACGGATTTCGTAGCGCTTGGAATAAAGTGCCAGGAACTTGCGCTGCTCCTTGTTTGCAAAATTGTAAATGCGGGAGAAATTTCCGAAAATGGATTTCTTCAGAAGCTTCTCGATCTCACCTCGGTGAAGATTATTCTCATCAAGGTCTGACCATGCTTTCGCATATTCCGGCGTTTTCTTCAAATAAGCGGCTACCTGTGGAACGTCCGAAAAGCGGACGATTTCCTGAAGCTGTTCATCTGTCACCAGATGACTGCTCATAGCGCGTATTTTCGTGGAAATTCCGCTGTAGGAAAGAACGCTTCCCATTACATCACTTCCTCCTGAATGATCTTTTCAAAAATTTCTCTGGAAAGGCGTTCGTGATTCTTCGCATAGTAAGCGTCCAGCTGACTTAAGGCAGCCTGAGTGTCTTCCCGCAGGGATGACAGGCGCTTATCCTTCTCACCCTCAAGATTCCGGCGAATTTCCTTAATCTGCTCTTCTGTCTGTTTCTCCAGCTGGGTGTCGAATTCCTTGGACTGCCTTTCCATCTCAGCTGAAAGAGCTTTCTTCTTCTGCAGTGCATCCTTCATAATGGTCTCTGCAGTTGTCTCTATCTCGGATAACTTACCGATTATCTGTTCCATTTTTCCCCTCCTTTTTCAAGTTTTAAGTATCTTACACCCATTTTGATGAAAATACCAGTCAAACTTTGCCTAAAATTTTCACAAAAATTCAATACAATTCCAGATGTTTTGACTAAAAATTAACGATCTTATCAATTCCTGTCATATCGAAATTTTATACTAGGTACACGTATTAATTATAAATAGGAAGAAAATGCATATTTATACAGAGTTCTCCCACATTTTTCCGTTTACTTTTCTTATTGACGCATTTCATATTCAGTCAAAATTAGTCAGTTTTTTCAATTAAAAGAACTTTGCGTTTTCCCCCTGACATAGAATGTGTTTGAAAAATCACGATATCAATATTATTGCGGAAAAGCAGGAAATCATGTATAGTAGTTTTGTTAAGAATGAATACAATTTCAGCTGATTCTGACAAGCATTTTTTACCACCCGGTAACCTTTTGCAAAGAGCCGGAATCAGTTTCATACAGCTATAAATATAATTACAGGAGGAACCTATGCGACTTAGAAATATACCAGGCGCCAAAGACGCAATTGCAGAAAGTATCTACGTGATCCAGAATCCCCAGGAGAATAAGGGAAACTGGGACAAGGTTTTCCCACAGAATCAGCCTGTCCATCTGGAGGTTGGCATGGGAAAAGGCCGCTTTCTTATGGATATGGCGAAGCTCCATCCGGAAATCAACTATATCGGAATCGAAATGTATGACAGCGTACTCCTTCGTGCCATTCAGAAGAAAGAAGCCCTTGCAGAAGAAGGACAGGAGCTTTCTAATTTAAAATTCATGCGCATGGATGCAAGACTTCTTCCCGAAGTTTTTGAAAAAGGCGAGGTTTCCAGAATCTATCTGAACTTCTCTGATCCTTGGCCAAAGGCCCGCCACGCTTCACGCCGTCTTACCTCCCGGGAATTTCTTGCCCGCTACGACAAGATTCTGAAAGAAGACGGAACCATCGAGTTCAAAACTGACAACCGCGGCCTGTTCGACTTTTCCCTGGAAGAAGTCCCGGAAGCCGGATGGAAGCTTGAAGCACATACCTTTGATCTTCATCACAACGAAGAAATGATGGTTGGCAATGTAATGACCGAATATGAAGAAAAATTTTCTTCTATAGGAAATCCTATCTGCAAGATGATCATTCGTCGTTAAATGTTTCACGTTGCTGTATTTCTTTTCATATTATAAGGAAGAAATATCTGGCAGGAGTTTTTATATGAAGCGAACCAGATCTTTGCAAAAATTTGCTGCTCAATTTGGCTATGAACATAAAAACAGAAGCAATCCCTTCTCCGGCATAAAGAAGCATGCCAACGAACTGTCCAAACTGCTGGACAGCATGTTTCCCAAGGACAAAAACGACAAAGAAAAATCATAAAAAGGAAGCCAAACAAATGAAAAATTCTCCGACAGAAGTGAAAAAGAAAGAAACGGAAGAGCGCAAACGTCAGGAAGAGCTGGAAAAACAAAAGCGTAACGAAACGTACCAGCTTCTTGGCGGTTCCCAGAATGACAGTGACGCAGACGACGATTCCTCATTAGACGGAAATATCCAACAGCTGGAAAATTACAGCTACTTTGACGGCGACAAAATTCTTGAATCCCTAAAGCTTGCCCCCAAAGACCGAAAAAACGGGGAAGCCATCTATCGCCAACAGAAAATGAATGTCACAGATATTTCCTGCGGCTACGACAGGATGAACGGTCAGCGCCTTGGCCAGATTGAAGCAACCTTCCAGACTGGCAGAGATATCTTCGGCGTCACCCTTCTTTTCTCTCACGAGGAAGTTACTTATGCAAGATGCGGATGCCCGGAATGCCACAGAAAATACTGGGGCTGGTATTCTGATAATTCCAGGTGCCAGTATACAGCTGCACTTGCCTTCTATATTCGTGATTATGTAAACCACAGCAATTTTTCGGATGCCACTGACATGAACGGAGACTATCTGCTGAACTCCTATCGCAGAGGACAGCTCAAAAATGGCCAGAAAGAAACACCGGCCCAGGTTTCTCCAAGCGTTTCCCTGATTCCAAGGCTGACTCAGAATGACAATAAACTTTCCGTTTCTTTTAAAGTGGGCACTTCCAAAATGTTCGTGGTAAAAAAACTGGATGACTTCTGCCGCCAGGTTCGCAACGGTGAGATCGTTCAGTATGGAACCAGCACCCAGATCAGCCACAAAACGCAGGATTTCACAGAGGAGAGCCGCAAATGGATCCGCTATATTGACCGGATCGTACGCGAGGAAGAGCAGTTCGTAGACAAAATCCAGAATTCCGGCATCTATTTGCCAAAGAAGTTTAATGTTGGCAATTCTCTGGATCTTTTTGGCTGGCGTCTGGACAGTTTTTACGACAATGTCGGCAGTGAGAAAATAGATTTTGAAGATAAAACTCCGGATGCAGCCCGTAAAAAAGCCCAGCTTCACTGCAAAACAGGGAATCCACGGATTTCCATACGGATTCTGGATGCCTCTAAGGATAAAAAGCAGTTTGACGGTGTCACAGTAAAGGGATACATCCCAGAGCTTTTTCAAGGTATGGACTCTTCATACTTTATCCAGGATGACAGCTTCTGCAAAACAGAACCGGCCTTTATGGAAAAGGTCCGTCCATTGACAGCGCTTTCCAGAAATGGAGAATTCCACTTCCAGATGGGACGTAATACATTGTCTAATTTTTATCACAATGTGCTGCCTCAGCTTCAGGAAGTGGCGGATATTACGGAGGAAAATCCGGAGAAATTCAGGCAGTACCTCACCCCTGAAGCGCACTTCGTATTTTATCTGGACATGGAAAACGATAACGTTATCTGCAAGGTAAGCGCCTTTTATGGAAAAAGGGAATTCTCTGTAGGAAAGCTTTTACTTCATGAGAACATCTCCCCGGACCAGCAGTTCCGTGATTTTCCTCTGGAAAACAGCATTCTGGATCAGACAATGGAATGGCTTCCTTACTATGATCCCGACTTTGACGTTCTTCACTGCAATCATAACGAAGAACTGAGCTATCAGATCATGGAATCCGGAACTGCCGCCCTCATGGAGCTTGGCGAAGTACGCTGCACCAACCGTTTCCGCAGCAGACACACCTTAAAGACTGTAAAGGTTTCCGTTGGTGTGTCCGTATCCGGCGGACTCCTGGATCTGAATATTTCCACGGATGATATTTCCAGCCAGGAGCTTCTGGATATCCTGAAAAGCTATCAGCTGAAGAAAAAATATTACAAGCTGAAAAGCGGCGAATTTGTCAATCTTCAGGAGCAGAACCTGGAAATGTTGGCAGAACTGATGAAAACCCTTCATCTCACCCCAAAGGAATTTGTCAAAGGAAAAATGCACATTCCGGCATACCGCACCTTATATCTGGATCAGATGCTGGAGAGCAACGAAAACATATATGCCAACCGCGACCGTCATTTCCGTGAAATCGTAAAAGGCTTCAAAACCATTAACGATGCCGATTTTGAAGAGCCGGAAAGCCTTTCCAGAATCATGCGAAAATACCAGAAGAACGGTTATAAATGGCTGCGTACCCTGGAAGCATGGAAATTTGGCGGAATTCTCGCCGATGATATGGGACTTGGAAAAACATTACAGGTAATCGCAGTTCTTCTCGCAGCAAAGCTTGAAGGCAAAACCGGCACATCTCTGGTAGTGGCTCCTGCTGCCCTTGTTTTTAACTGGGGTGAAGAGCTTGCCCGATTTGCCCCACAGCTGAAGGTTTCCCTGATCGCAGGAAGTCTGTCTGAGCGTCAGGCGAAGCTTCAGACATACTCAGATTTCGATGTTCTGGTCACCTCTTACGACCTTTTAAAAAGAGATATTGACCAGTATGAGGAAAAAGAATTTTTATACCAGATCATTGATGAGGCACAGTATATCAAGAATCACACAACAGCAGCAGCCAAATCTGTAAAGGTGATCCACAGCCAGACCCGCTATGCACTCACAGGTACACCAATTGAGAACCGACTCAGTGAGCTTTGGAGTATTTTTGATTATTTAATGCCAGGATTCCTCTACGGTTACGATACCTTTAAAAAGGAATTTGAAACTCCGATCGTAAAGAACGACGATGAGTCTGCCATGACCCGCCTTCAGAAAATGGTGTCCCCATTTATCCTTCGCCGTCTGAAAGAGGATGTGCTGAAGGATCTTCCTGAAAAACTGGAAGAAGTCCGCTACGTGAAGTTTGAGGATGCCCAGCAGAAGCTGTATGACGCCCAGGTTGTACATATGAAGGAAAAAATTGCCCAGCAGGACGAGGGCGAATTTAATAAGAGCAAATTGTGGATTCTGGCTGAATTGACGAAGCTGCGACAGATCTGCTGCTCTCCTTCTCTTTGCTTTGAAAATTATCGTGGCGAATCTGCCAAGGCTGAGAGCTGTATGCAGCTGATCCAGAGTGCTATTGATGGTGGGCACCGTATGCTTTTATTTTCCCAGTTTACTTCCATGCTGTCTCTTCTTCAGGCAGCACTGGAAAAAGAGGGGATTCCTTATTACATCATCACTGGGGAAACCTCCAAGCAGAAACGACAGGAGCTTGTGAAACAGTTCAATTCTGATACCACTCCTGTATTTCTCATTTCCCTGAAAGCAGGCGGCGTTGGACTGAATCTGACAGGTGCAGATGTGGTTATCCACTATGACCCCTGGTGGAATCAGGCTGTCCAGAACCAGGCCACTGACCGTGCCCACCGCATCGGTCAGACAAAGAAGGTCACGGTGTACAAGCTTATCGCCCGCAATACCATCGAAGAAAAGATCCAGAAGCTCCAGGAAGCAAAGCAGGATCTGGCAGAGCAGATCATCAGCGGTGATATGGGACAGCTGAGTGGTATGAGCAGGGAGGATATTCTGGAATTGTTGTAGGAAATAAGGTACTATTGCTATTTAGTGTGTTAAAAGTTGTTCAAGGCGGACGCATTCGGACAATGGTGATTGCTCACTCGCCGGCGCAACGCTCCAGCGAACTAACTGCTAACTGCGACTAAATCGTTCAGGAGAGCCTTCACGATTAAGTCTCCGTAAGCAATGGATTTCGCCTACGCTAAAACCGCGCCTGAAATGGCTCGCTAGAGCAATCACCATTGCCCGAATGCTGTGTACTGGCTGGGACTTATTTGTACACAGGAACTTTCAACAGGTGGGGAGGGGAAGTGACTGGTTTCCCTATACTGTATCGGAAACGAAAATTTATGGGAAACTTGCTGGAAATTAGCGGCTTTTATAATTTCTATGAAGTATTTGCACAATTTTTAGGCTGTTTTGCAAACAAAAACTTGACATATTATTTTATGTGTCTTCGATACCCCATTTAGATGGTTGATACTTCGCAGCTTTATTGGTTTTACCTAATCTATCATTGTCAAGAAAGTATCGGGAAACCAATCACTTCCCCTCCCCCTCGTTAAAAGTTCCTAAATAACCTCAGTTCCAGCCGACACACAGCATTTGGGCAATGTGTATTACTCCAGCGAGCCATTTCAGGCGCGCTCTTAGCGTAAGCAAAATCCAGCGCTTACGGAGACTTATGCGTGAGGGCTCTCCCGAACGCATTAGTCGCAGTTAGCGATTAGTTTGCTGGAGCGTTGCGCCGGCGAGTGAGTAATACACATTGTCCAAATGCGTCCCTCCTGAAGAACTTTCAACACACTAAATAGCAATCGTAAAAGTTTTCGAAAAAATTTAAAAAAATTATAAAATTCCTATTGACTTTTGTCCTACACTTGATATATAATACATCTTGCGTTGAGGAAATAACAAATCAACGAAATAGGAAATGCGCCTTTAGCTCAGTTGGTAGAGCACCTGACTCTTAATCAGGGTGTCCAGGGTTCGAACCCCTGAAGGCGCACTGAAAGCACTGTTTTTGCGGACAAAGCGATTGCCGCGGGGACGGTGTTTTTTTGTGCCCTTAAAGCCAGTAAAATCAACTCTTGCCGCTTCACATCCTTCTCTAATCAATCTCTCCAATCGTTCCGACTCCAGTTCCAATACCTGTCCACCCATAATCTCACCAATTCCTTTCTTCACCCGGGGGGGATGCCTTGAAAATATAATCTGCAATTCTGTCAATCAATTCAATCAGATCTCGATAGTGTTTCTCTTTTCCCACATCCAGAAGTTCTTTCTCCAGTCTTTCCCCGATAAGTCTATATTCCTCCATCAATTGCTGAAATATGCTATCGTCTTCATCAATTTCTTTAACTCGGAAAACTCCGATATTTATCTTTTGTAAAGTAAAAAATCCCTTCCTCCTTATGCCCTATTTTGCATGAATACATTTTATTTTTCTATCCCAATTTTTCAGAAACCTAGAGCGTGTTTGAAAAATATTACTTTAAGCTTGAATCTCTTAAATAAAACCAATATACTCATATTAGAATTTTTCTGTATCGTCCAAGAGGTCGAAGCTGCTTCTGCAAAAATGAACAAACTTCAGGTTATACCCAAAATTAAAGAAGATCAGAAAACAAAGGAGGAAAAGAAATGCTTGAAAAAGGGAAAAAATTTTTAAACATCTGCTTAAGCACGTTCCTGTTGCTGTCAATAATATTCCTGTTCAGTGTACAGAATGTAAAAGCAGAGGAAGAAACGGATACGATCAATCCAGATGAAATCCAGATGTCAGTAGACAGCCTGCTCACAGGCATCAGCTCCAAAGGATTTCATCCAAGCAAAGGAAACTATCTTTCCATTCGTGCCGGAGTATCATTTAACACCGAACAGGACCTTGAGGGCACAGCCATCAATGTACGTCTTAGGATTCTAAACAAATCTGGTAAATATGTTTATGAAAAAACATACAAAAACATTGGCGGAACAAATTTCTGGGGCGATCCGGTCACTTCTTTTGACCATAAAACCATTCGCCTTGACTGGAACGGAAAACCCTCAAAAGGAAATGAAGCTGGGAAAAAGCCCACAGCCTACGCATCAAATGGCACTTACAAAGTTGAGCTTTTCTATTATGTAGAAAAGGACCAGATCTGCATAAAATCTGTCACCAAAACCAAAAGTTTTAAAGTATCTTCCAAAGCCCCATCCGGAAGCAAAGGCCTCGCAGCTTCCACCACAATTCCAGAATACACCGGAGTCGATACTGTAGACTACATGGCAGAAAAAATGATCCAGTCAGCCAAAATAAAGCTCACTATGAGCCAGGATGAAAAAGTTCGACGTATCTACCACTGGATGACTGTAAACTTCAAGCATAAACACGCCGATGAATTTGTAAAAGCCAAAAATTACTACGATCTCACCAGCACCAAAGCCCAGAAGCGGATTAAAAACTACAAGAAAAAGACTCTCCAGAACTACCAAAACGGCAAACTTATTTTCGGTGGCTCCTCCTGGTCATCCTTTATGGCTCCTTATATGCAGAAACGCGGCGGAGTCTGCAGCGACCAGGCCGCAATCTTTGTCATCCTCTGCAACCACGTAGGCGTAGATGCCGGTGTCTGCAACGGCTACTATAAGAATCTGGATGGCACCAGAGCCGGCCACAGTTGGAACTATGCCATCGTAGATGGTAAAAAATATTACTACGATGTAGACGTAGAAATCCAGAACTACAGTAAAGGTCAGGGCGATTACTACTGGTATAAAAAAACCTTAAAACAGGCAAAGAAAAATCATATCTTCCAGTAACGCCAAAATAATATCAAAAACATTATAAAGAAAGCCCTTTGCAGAGGAAATTTTCTCCGCAAAGGGCTTCTTAATATAATTCCATATTTTACCAGAATCTCATTGTAACTTCTCTATAGTTTTTCGGAGCTTCAGGCAAAATATGCCCTGTAATGAACAATTTATTTTGTCAGACATTTTATGTTTTTTACCTCTAATTGTAATATTTTCCGCGAATATTCTATAATATTTTGATTTTGTAAAAGTCAATACCTTTTTGCCGATTTCTGTCGAATTTTACATTTTCATAACAATAACCAAAACATTTGTTTCGATTCCCATTATGTAAATCAACTCATCCACATGCTTTTCCATGTGGATAATGTGGATAACTTTGTGCATAACTTGATTTTTCAACATTTTTTCATATTTTTGAAAGTGGAAAACTTTCTACCTATTAATTCACCTATCCACATTTTTTTTAAGTCTTTGTGCAATCTGCTAATTTCAACACTTTTCGACATTTTCCCTTGCAAAATATCGTATTTACAATACCTTACAAAATACACACAAATCAATTTTATCCTCTCACCATTCCCCTTTGTATCGTGGCATGGTTACCGTTCGCAACCTTCACAGTAACAAGCTTCGCAATGCACAAAAATCATGCTTTGCATGATTTCGCGCCGCAATTCTCGGGTTTTCTGCGAACCTTGTTCAAAAAAGCACCTCGCGGAATGTTATCAGCGAATAACAACGTTGCAGACTCCCGTCACTGTACAAAAAGGCCGGGGAAACCTTCCCCGGCTGTAAATGTCAGAACAGGATAACCGGATTTCATATCTGTTTTATCAAATGCTCCGCTCCCTCACTCTTATTCACTAAAGAAGCCGTCCGCTTCAATGTAAGTTCCTACTCCCACAGGCGCCTCATAATCATAGTTGGAAATCTTGATTCCAGACGCAGATGTACTTGCATGGATAATCTGTCCAGTTCCAATGTACAGTGCCACATGGCTGATTCCGCTTCCATAGAAAATCAGATCTCCTGGCTCCAGATCTTCCACGCTTTTTTTCGCTGATTGATTATACTGATCTGCTGCTACTCTGGGCAGTGAATAGCCAAACTGTGCAAACACAGACATTACAAACCCGGAACAGTCTGCTCCGTTTGTCAGACTTGTCCCACCGTAAACATAAGGATTTCCCTCAAACTGCAGCGCAAAATCCACGATTTGCTGACGAAGCTCTTCCTCAGAAAGTACCTCCTCTGCCTCTGCAGTCTCTGTCATCCCAGCTACAAATGCCTCGCCCGCCTTTTCCACAGCAGCCTTAGTCGCTGCAAACGCAGTCTGTGGAAAAATCATCTGAGAACAGACCGTTATACACATTGTCATTCCGCAGATCAGTTTTTTCATTTTATTTTTTAACATTCATACACCTCTCAATTTATATAAAATCACCCTTCAAAATGTTACATTTATATTAAGCATATGTAACAATTACGCATAATATCACAACAATCTGTTACCGTCAATTTTGCTCCCACAAATAAAAAAATCGCCTTTTCCGTGAAATCCAACAACTTCCCCATGACATCCCCAACTAATTTCGTCATTCCCGTCAGTCTTGTACACAAAATACACATAATCTTAAAGCCATGGAACCAAATATTTCGCATACTACACTGAAATTCTCAATAATATAGTAGAAATCCCCCAGAGCAGAGGGCATCCTATGTCAAACAGACCAAAATTCACCGCCGCTATTCTGGCTTTTTTTCTTATTATCTGCTTCACATTTTCCTGGCTTTTCAGTCATGTCTTCTCCGAAAATGCCCGCTTCGAAAACTTCGCGGAGTCCATATTTGAAAAAGAGGTTTCCGGAAACGCCCTGAATCTTCATTATTCCCTGGCTTATCCGGAAAAACAGGGCATCTCACGCCCCCGCGCTACCCTTGGCACAATACATCCCAACAATGAAAAAGCCTCTGCCCAGTGCCAGGAATATGTAAAAAAGCTGAAAAAATTTTCCCAGTCAAAGCTCAGTACTTCCAATCGCCTGACCCTTGATCTGCTCCTCCTTTACTACCACACCGAAGCCTCTCTGGGCGACAATTATCTTTTGGAAGAGCCGCTTAGCCCAAGCCTCGGGATCCAGGCGCAGCTGCCTGTACTGCTGGCCGAATACTCCTTCTACACCAATCAGGACATCACCGACTACCTGAATCTGCTCTGCAGCACAAAAGAATATTTCCAGAGCATTCTCGCCTTTGAACAGACAAAATCTGATGCCGGATTTTTTATGTGCGACGAAACTCTGGAACGCATTCAGGACCAATGCCGTGCTTTTATTCAAAACCCGGATTCCAATTATATGCTGGAAATTTTTTCACAGAAACTAAAAGCCTATGGAAAGCTTTCCGAAAAGGACCAGAAACAGCTGAACCTGACCCATAAACAGATTCTGAAAGAAAAGGTTCTCCCCGCATATCAAATGCTGATAGAAGGTCTGGAGCAGCTTCGGGGAACAGGCAAAAATACCGGAGGACTGGTCAATTTTTCCGGTGGAAAGGAATATTACCAATATCTTCTAAAAAGCCAGGTGGGAATCTACATACCTGTGGAAAAACTGGAAAAGCGCCTCACCCAGCAGCTTTCCACCGATTCTCAGGAAATTTCAGAACTTTTGAAACAGCATCCACAACTTCTCACATTGCTAAATGAGAAAATGGATTTGCCAGATATGGAGCCCACACGGGTCATGGAGCTTCTGGAAAAAAATATTCAGCAGGATTTCCCCTCCACTGCTTCTGTAGATTTCGAAATCCGGTCTGTACATAAATCCATGGAAGAATTTCTCAGCCCGGCGTTTTACCTGACACCGCCAATGGACACAGGAGCGCCAAATGTTATTTACATCAATCATGGACGGCAAATTTCCAATCTGGAGCTTTTTACCACGCTGGCGCACGAAGGCTTCCCCGGTCATCTTTACCAGACCGTTTATTTCGGACGACAAAGTCCATCCCATATCCGGTATCTCATCGATTACAGCGGATACGTGGAAGGCTGGGCCACTTATGTGGAAAGTTACGCGTATGATTATGCAGCAGATTATCTGTCTGCCGGCACCTTATCCTCACAGGAAGCTTCTGCTTGCACGCGACTTTCCTGGCTGAACCGCAGCGTGAATCTGTGCATTTACTCCCTGTTGGATGTGGGAATCCATTACCACGGCTGGACTCCTGCGCAAGCCGCCCGCTTCCTGAAACTTTTCGGAATCCGTGATGCTGCTGTCACGGCCGAGATTTACCGATATATCACCGAAACACCTGCTAATTATCTGAAATACTATGTGGGATATCTGAATTTTCTGGATCTGAAAGAAGAACAGCAATCCCTCCTTGGCGAAAACTTTGATCTGAAAAGTTTTCATCAGAAGATACTGGAAATCGGCCCTGTGCAGTTTCCGGTTTTGCGAAAATACATGAACGAGAAATTGTGATTGCCTCTGAAGCTGCAGTATTTTCGCCCGGCTTCTGCCTGCCAGATCCACGCGCAATATTACCCGAAAATTCCCGAAATGCTGTAACATTTTTTTAAATATTTATGTAATAACTTCTTTCTTTGAGCACAATAATTTGCTATAATGAACTCACATTGAAAATATGCAGGAGCAATCTGATTTTCTGATCCTGCTGGTCATATTTTCCTACATTAGAGAAGGGCAAAATCATGAAAAAACGAGATAATCTCCCATTAAATTATAAAGAACGCCTGAATTCCAGAACCAGCTTTCTGGTATCCATCGCGGTTCTGGTGGTTCTCTGCCTGGTGTTTAACCAGATGGACTACACCATGATCCGCCAGCCAGCCGCCCAGGCGAAAAAGGCAGCTGACTTACAAAAACAGAAGGAAGAAGAGGCAGCTGCCACCACCCAGGAAGTCACTACAGCCACAGTCCTTGCAGTTGGGGATAACCTGGTTCAGCCAAGTCTTCTTGCATCCGGCCAGTCAGAAACCGACGCCTGGAATTATAACAGTGTTTATGCCAATCTGAAATCTGATATACAGGCTGCCGACATTGCTATGGTCAATCAGGAAACACCTTTCACCACAGACCACAGCGCAGTCAGCGGTACCGCGCCTTACGCCACTCCTACAGAGGTTGGCGACGCACTTGTAAATGCCGGATTTAATGTGGTCACATCTGCCACAGCACTGATCGATGACAATGGTTCTTCCATGATCAACGAAACTTTAAATTACTGGGAAACCAGCCATCCGGATGTCACTCTGGTTGGTATTCATAAAAACCAGTCCGGTATAGACGCTCCGAAGATTGTAGAAATTAACGGAATCAAGATTGCGTTCCTTAACTATACCTTCCCGTCATATGGAAGCCAGACTGTAAGCTCCGGCGACAGCACCGATAATTCCGATGGTTCTGCAAACGACTCTGCCAGCTCGGATACTTCCGACAGTTCAACAGGAGATGCAGACAGTTCTGGAAGTACAGATACATCCACTTCCGGAAAAGGCTCTATGATTGACACGTTCAGCACTGCCGATGTTGCAGCCGCCATCAAACAGGCCAAAGCTTCCGCAGACTGTGTGATTTTCTCTGCAAACTGGGGCAAGACCGAAGAACCAATGCCTACCGAATACGAAAAAGAATGGGCCAACTTCCTTATGGAGCAAGGTGTTGACGTTGTGATCGGAACCAATCCGAATGTGCTCCAGCCATATGGCTACCTTACAGATGACTCTGGTCACAACATGCTGATCTACTACTCCCTTGGCAACTTTGTTACTGGTCAGGAAACACTGAAGCAGCTTCTTGGCGGAATGGCAGCCTTTACCATTCAGAAGACCGTAGACGGCGATCAGACCAGCATCCAGATCCAGGATGCCACACTGACACCGCTGGTTATGCATTACAGCTACGATACCCCGGAATATGCACCATATAAGCTGGACGATTATACGGACGCTCTTGCAGCTGCACACAGCGTCCGCCAGTCCATCGGAGATGAGTTTTCCCTAGAAAACCTTCAGACAAAATATGATGAAATCATGTCCATGAACGTCACACCATCTACTAAGACGGATCTTCTGGATGTCACATTTGATTCCGACGGAAATATGCTGGATTCCAACGGAAATTACGTGGAGGATAATGATTCCATCACCTCCTCCTGGTACTATCAGACACTTGCCACCCAAAGCAGTTCCAGTTCTGACGGCTCTGGATCAGGCAATTCCGGATCAGACAGCTCAGACGCATCTGATGACAATTCAGAAGGTTAAATGTGCCCCATACCAGGTTCAATATTACTAATGACAAAATCTGCAGTACTATAATATATAGGCTGCAGATTTTTGTTATTCCGGCATTCCAAACATTTTTTTGTCATCAAATGGCTGGTATACAATTCCTATTTACTGCAAATCAGATAGTATCTATGTCTTATTGTCACGAAAACCAGTCATTTATCACATATAGGTTGTTTTTTCAGACAAAATCAGATAAAATTTATAGTAGAGTAGTAACGATTCCGCACATTCACAGTGATATCCTTCTGGATACACAGAAATCATGTTTTATACGATTTCGCGCCGCATTTCTCGTTTTTTCTGTGAACTTCGTTCACAAAAACACCTCGCGGAATAATGTCTGCTGAATCGTTATGTAGAATAATTAATAAAATCATTTTCGGACAATAACTGTACAAATTAACGAAACCACTATGTCTGCTCACACAGGCACCACCAGATATGAAATCCATGGTTTCTGCGCCAATGCACTCCTGCTATTGGCATCAGGTGGCATTCGTTTACATAATTTTTCCAGTCATTGACCGGTCAAAAAGAAAGGAGTTACAATATGGGACTTATTAAAGCAGCACTTGGCGCCGCAGGCGGTACACTTGCAGATCAGTGGAAAGAATTTTTCTACTGTGATGCCATCGACAATGACGTTCTGGCAGTAAAAGGTCAGAAACGCACATCCAAACGTTCCTCCAATACCAAGGGAAGCGACAACATTATCACCACCGGATCCGGAATCGCAGTCGCAGACGGACAATGTATGATGATCGTAGAGCAAGGCAAGATCGTTGATATCTGCGCGGAACCAGGCGAATACACCTACGATGCTTCTACCGAGCCAAGTATTTTCTCCGGAAATCTGGGCGACGCCATCATGAACACTTTCCACACCATTGGCAAGCGTTTCACATTCGGCGGTGACACTGGCAAAGACCAGCGTGTTTACTATTTCAACACCAAAGAACTGGTAGACAATAAATTCGGAACTCCGAACCCGATTCCATTCCGTGTTGTAGACCAGAACATCGGTCTGGACATTGATGTTTCTGTCCGCTGCAGCGGTGTTTATTCCTACCGCATTGCAGACCCGCTTCTCTTCTATTCCAACGTCTGCGGAAACTTTGAACAGCAGTACGACAGAGAGCAGATTGAGGGACAGCTGAAGACAGAATTTATCTCAGCTCTTCAGCCGGCATTTGCCAGCATTTCCCAGCAGGGAATCCGTCCAAGCGCACTTCCGGCTCATGCACTGGAGCTCTGTGATGCCATGAATCAGGCTCTCACCCAGAAATGGAGTCAGCTTCGTGGTCTCGTGATCGTATCTGTTGCCATGAATCCGATCACTCTTCCTGAGGAAGATGCCCAGATGATCAAAGAAGCGCAGCGTATGGCTATCCTCCGCAATCCTGCCATGGCAGCCGCTACTCTTGCAGGAGCACAGGCAGACGCCATGAAGACAGCAGCAGGCAACGCTGGCGGTGCCATGACCGGTTTCATGGGCATGAATATGGCAGGCATGACTGGCGGTTTTAACGCACAGAATCTTTACGCTATGGGACAGCAGCAGGCAGCTCAGGCACAGCAGATGGCACAGCCACAGCCAAATCCGGCCGTATCCCAGGCTCAGGCAGGCGGTTCTGCTCCGGCAACTGACCAGTGGAAATGCTCCTGCGGTGCTATGGTTTCCGGTAATTTCTGCCCGGAATGCGGCGCGAAAAAGCCTCAGACACCTGCAGCAAATGCAAGCTGGACCTGTTCCTGCGGCGCTGTAAATACAGGCAAATTCTGCACCAACTGCGGTTCTCCTAAACCGGCTATGAAGCCTCGGTACCGCTGTGACAAGTGCGGCTGGGAACCGGAAGATCCAACCAATCCACCAAAATTCTGTCCGAACTGTGGCGATCCATTTAATGAAAACGATACCCAGTAAAAAAGCAGCATAAAAGGAGATGAACTATGTCCGATTTACTTGAATATAAATGCCCCTGCTGCGGCGGAGCAATCGAATTCAACAGTACGCTCCAGAAGATGAAATGTCCTTACTGCGACACTGAATTTGATATGGAAACCGTCAAAGAATTTAACGAAGCAGCAGCTAACCAGCAATCTGATGAATTGAACTGGGAAAGTGCTTCAGACAACTCCTGGAAGGAAGATGAAGCCAGCGGAATGTCCGTTTACATATGCCAGTCCTGCGGCGGAGAAATCGTTGCCGATGAAAGCACAGGTGCTTCTTCCTGCCCATTCTGCGGCAATCCGGTAGTAATGTCCGGCAAATTTTCCGGTACCCTGCGTCCGGATTTTATCATTCCGTTTAAGCTGGACAAAAAGGCAGCCAAAGAAGGTCTGGTCAAACATCTTCACGGCAAGATCCTTTTACCCAAAGTATTTAAAAAGGAAAATCACATTGACGAGATCAAAGGTGTTTATGTGCCTTTCTGGCTTTTTGACACCGACGCTTCTGCAGATATCCGCTATCATGCCACCAAGACCCGTTTCTGGAGTGACAGCGACTATGATTATACGGAAACCAGCCATTACTCTGTTTTCCGTGCTGGAAACATCGGGTTCGACCAGATTCCGGTAGACGGTTCTTCCAAAATTGACAATGATTTAACAGAGTCTCTGGAGCCTTACGTAATTTCCGAGGCTGTGGACTTTGCCACTCCTTACCTGGCAGGATACGTTGCGGACAAATATGATGTATCCGCAGAAGAATCTGCTGAGCGCGCCAACCAGCGTGTAAGAAAAGCCGCTGAGGATGCTTTTCGCGATACGGTCATCGGTTATGACAGCGTTACCCCTGAAGATACCCGTATTCAGTTAAAAGGCGGTAAAACCCACTATGCCCTTTTCCCGGTATGGCTTCTTTCCACCACCTGGAAGGGCAACCACTATCTGTTCGGCATGAACGGACAGACTGGTAAATTTGTAGGAAATCTGCCTGTAGATAAAGGTATTTTCACTAAATGGTTCCTTGGACTTACTGCAGGTTTTTCCGTTGCTGCTTACGCCATTGCATGGCTGATTCACACATTTTGTTAAGGAGGAACATGCCATGAAAAAACAATCATTTGGAATTATTCTGGCGGCAGTGCTGGGAGCAGGAAGCCTTTTCAGTGCAGTTATTCCAGGCACGGATGCGCTTTTTACTACTGCTTTGCCAGGTACGGGAGCTGTTACGGTACAGGCCGAAGCTTCCAACAGCTTTGGCGGATCCGGCAGTGAGGAAGATGACTCTTATCAGGACTTTGCAGCCTCCGAATTTTCCCTTGTCCTGGACGAGGCGGATCTTCTCACAGATGAAGAAGAATCCCAGCTTCTGGATAAGCTGGAAGCCATCACCGGGGAATACAATCTGGAAGTGGCAGTTGCCACAGTAGAGTCGAAAGACGGCAATGAGATGAACTACTTTACAGATCATTTCTTCGATGAGAATGGTTACGGAACCGGCGAAAACCACGACGGAATCCTGTTCATGGTCAGCATTGGCGACCGTGAATGGCACATTACCACCCACGGATATGGTATGACTGCGTTTAACGATGACGGACTTGCTTATCTGAAGGAAAATGTAGAGCCTCTGTTAAAGGATGAAAACTTCTACGGCGCTTTCGATACCTACGCAGATCTGTGTCAGGATCTGTTGGAAATGGCTGCTAACGGGGAGCCTTATACAGAGCCCTTTTCTCCCATATGGATTCTCATTTCCCTGGGAATCGGTCTTGTGCTTGCGTTTCTGTGCACCATGGGCATGAGAGCCCAGCTGAAAAGCGTACGGACACAGGACAGCGCAGTGGATTATGTGCGCCAGGGAAGTATGGCACTGACAAGATCAAACGATATTTTCCTGTATCACACAGTTACCAAAACAGCGAAACCGAAGGATAGTGACAGTTCCTCCGGCGGCTCAGACAGCGATCACGGAGGTACAGGCGGAAGCTTCTAAAAAGATTCCTTCTTGCAGAATTGCACTGCGGCAGGTCGCCTCGAACGACACCTCCCCTTCCGCCGCAGTGCGATTCTGCCTGGTAATAGGAAATTCCAACAGCATTTCCTATTACAACATAAAAAAGAACTCGATTCATACATGGCAAATAAATGTACTTAGAGCCTCTTTGAAAAAGACTCCCGCATTTATTTACTTTGAATCGAGTTCTTTTTATATATCAGCTAAACAGACATTTCACCTTCCGGCAGCATCACCATATAGGAAAGCCAGCCGGATCAGTCGTCTTCCATCTCCTCTTTCTTCTTTGCAGTCTCAAACACATAGTCATTTCCCGGAAGAACGGCGTTCAGCAGGATTCCTACAATTGCAGCAAGTGCAAGTCCTGTAAGAGTAATATGTGCGCCTGCGATGGTAAATGTAAGTCCATCGGAAATGCCAAGACCACAAACCAGGATAACCGCTGTAATAACCAGGTTACGAGAACGTGTCAGGTCTACTTTGTTCTCAACTACATTACGGACACCAACAGCAGAGATCATTCCATAAAGAATAAAACTGATACCACCGATGATCGCAGACGGAAGGGAACTAATCACCTCAGCCATCTTCGGGATAAAGCTGAGGATAACTGCATAAATAGCAGCCAGACGGATTACCTTCGGGTCGTAAACACGGCTCAGAGCAAGAACACTGGTGTTCTCTCCGTAAGTTGTATTTGCAGGTCCACCGATCAGTGCTGACAGAGAGGTTGCAAGTCCGTCACCCAGAAGTGTACGGTGAAGCCCCGGGTCTTCGATGAAATTGCGGTCAACCGTTGCGGAAATAGCAGAAATATCGCCAATGTGCTCCATCATGGAAGCAATTGCGATCGGTGCCATTGCAAGGATTGCAGTAATGTTAAATTTGCAGAGGAAGAATTTCGGAACACCTACGATCGGCGCACTTGCTACTCCTGCAAAGCTGAGGATAGCACTTCCATCTGCGTTTGTCATACCCAAGGCATTCATGATCAGGGCAACCACATAAGAAACAACAATACCCATCAGAATCGGAATAATACGGAACATTCCAACGCCCCAGATGTTGAAGAAAATAACAGTTCCAAGTGCGATCAAAGCAAGGATCCAGTTCTGGGATGCGTTGCTGATTGCAGACGGTGCAAGGCTAAGACCAATACAGATAATAATCGGACCAGTTACAACCGGAGGCAGATAACGCATGACGCGCTTTACGCCAATTACCTTAACGATCATTGCAAGTACCAGATACAGAAGTCCTGCTACAAACACACCACCGCATGCATATGGAAGCTTCTCTCCATAAGACATGTTGGCAAAAATTCCGGTGTCAAGCTCTGCAACGGTGGCAAATCCGCCAAGAAATGCAAATGATGATCCTAGGAATGCAGGTACCTTCAGCTTAGTCAGTACATGGAACAGAAGTGTTCCAAATCCGGCACAGAACAGGGTTACCTGAATGGATAAGCCCTCGCCGTGAAAATAGTTGTTTACCAGGATCGGCACCAGAATGGTAGCGCCAAACATGGCGAACATATGCTGGAGCCCCAGAATCAGCATCTGTGGGATTCCAAGCTTTTTGGCATCATAAATGCCCTCAACTCTGAATTTCATAAATATAGTTCCTCCTTTTCCCTTAGAGCCTGTTCACGACCTGACTAACACGCTTCACAATGCACAGAAATCATACATTCGCATGATTTCTGCCAATACGGTCTATACTGTGAACAGCAATCTTGTTATAGTATAAAGTATGCGACAAATTTTTACAATTATTGACTTTCTATAGAAAGTGCGATATGATTTTTACAGTATTCCCATAGAGCATTTTCAACACGCTCTGGAGCATATTTGAAAAAGGTTCTGAAGGGATTGTTGTTGCATAGGGCAATGGCAACTTTATCACACTACGGAGGTTTTTATCATGTCAAATTTTTCAGATATGGACAATGTTTTTATTATGGACCACCCGCTGATCCAGCATAAGATTTCCATTCTTCGTAATAAGGAGACCGGAACAAACGAATTCCGCAAACTTATTGAGGAGATTGCAGTTCTTATGGGTTTTGAAGCTCTTCGCGATCTTCCTCTTGAGGATGTTGAAGTTGAGACTCCTATTGAGACTTGCAGAACTCCTATGATTTCTGGTAAGAAGCTTGCTGTTGTTCCTGTACTTCGTGCAGGTCTGGGTATGGTAAATGGTATCACCACTCTGGTTCCGTCTGCCAAGATCGGTCATATTGGTCTTTACCGTGACCCGGTTACTCATGAGCCTCATGAGTACTATTGTAAGCTTCCGGATCCTATCGACCAGCGTCTCATCGTTATGGTTGACCCCATGCTTGCAACTGGCGGCTCTGCTATCTCCGCTGTTAACTTCATCAAACAACATGGTGGAAAGAGCATTAAATGTATGTTTGTTATCGCTGCTCCGGAAGGTCTGAAACGACTTCATGAGGTGCACCCGGATGTGCAGATCTATGTAGGACATCTGGACAGAGAACTGAACGACCGCGCTTATATCTGCCCGGGACTTGGCGATGCAGGCGACAGAATTTTTGGTACTAAATAGATTTTTGACCAGAGCATATTTGAAAAAGGCTGAATTCCGGAAATTATCTCATTTCCAGAATTCAGCCTTTTTTTGCCCGATCATGCTTTTTCCATCTTCGCCTTATACTCTACGCAAAGCATGGTAATATCATCAAACTGCGGTGCCTCTCCCACAAAAGCATCAATATCTTTTTTCACTTCAGGCAGAATTTCTGATGGTGTTCTGTCTTTTACACGATTCAGAACCTGCTCCAGACGCTCCATTCCATAAAGCTGATTTTCTACATTTGTAGCCTCAGTCACACCGTCTGTATACTGGAAGATCAAATCTCCCACATCCAGCGTCATACTGCCGGCTTTATAGTTCATATCTTCAAATCCAGCAAGGACAAAGCCTGGACGGATCTTATATGCCTCAAAACTGCCGCCTGCTTTACAGATAAATGGCATTTCATGTCCAGCATTTACGAAACAGAACTCTCCTGTCACCAGATCCAACACACCTTCAAAAGCAGTGATAAACAAGCCTTCACTGTTTGCCTCACAAAGAAGATTATTTACAGTAGAGAAAACCTCCCCCAAATCTCTTCCTGGTGTAGTGTGATCCTTGATAAGCGTTTTTCCAATGACCATAAAGAGCGCAGCCGGAACACCTTTTCCGGATACATCGGCCATAACAATTGCCAGATGTGTCTCATCTACCATGAAGAAATCGTAAAAATCACCGCCAACTTCTTTTGCAGGTGTCATAGTTGCATAAATATCAAATTCCTTACGATCCGGAAAGGCCGGGAAAATACATGGCAGCATGGATGCCTGAATATTCCTGGCAATATCCAGCTCAGTGCCGATTCGCTCCTTCTCGGCAGTCACTTTGGACAGATTGGCAATGTAATTTTCAAGCTCTTCCATCATAAAGTTAAAAGAGTCACTTAGTGCCTCGATCTCATCACCAGTTTTCATGGTAATTCTCTGATTCTCAAACTTTCCGCTCTCTGTAATCTCCTGGGTAAAATCAGCCAGCCTGCTGATCGGTCTGGTGATTGTCTTTCGCACAAAGACAATATACGCAGCCATCGTCACTGCGATAATGCAAAAAGAAATCAGCAGCATATTGATAAGAAAGGAATTCAGATAATTCCTGACCTCTTTCATATCCAGAATATACTGAATTTCTGCCAGAGCCTTTCCATTCTCGTCCAGAATCACCGAAATGCCCGTGTAATTATAGCCATAGCTGTTGTCCGTCACAAGCGGATGATCCACACCTTTATTCTGCTGATACTGGTTCCATATGGTAATATATTTCTCCATGTCAGCAGGATCATCAGGATTTGCAGCATCAGTGTACAAAATGTCACTTCCATAGGCAATCTGATTCGCAGGATCATCTCCCAATTCCTCAACCAGGGCATCTATGTAGAAATGAACACTGTCTTCATCCGGAACAACCAGAGACAGATATGTAACATCGCCATCCTTTTTCAGCTTGTTAAACAACGTAACCATTTCCGAATATTCTTCTGTCTTGTCCCCGCCTTCTGCCAGGATTTTCTTCACATCCGAAACCGACATCATATCTGCAATACTATTGCTGTTCGTCATTACCCTCTGTGCATATAGATTTTCCAGATAGGATCTGGAGCTTCTATAGCTGAAAAGAGAAATGGCAATGGTAAGGATTACACCGATCACGCCAAGTGAAAGTATAAATTTAGGAAGAAGTTTTATTTTCATTTGCAATTCCTTTCCTTAACTTTCTTAAAATAGACCTCTGCATCACACTTGCAGCGTCCTTTGCAATATGGACAATAAAGTTCTTTTTTATTATACCAGATCATCTTTGCAGAAAAAAGATGAACAAACTTACATTCCTGAAGTGCCCTTTCCAGAGGAACTTTACCGCCTGCATTCCAGCAGATGATAAACACTTCCCCTATGCCCTTCTCCGCAAACTGATTCAATGCATAGTTCATAAGCCCAACTGCCAGACCCTGTCTGCGAAATGCTTCTTTTATTCCTACTGACTGAATCTTGCCAACAGGTGCCAAAGTATCCTGCTGGCATACCCGTTGGATTTTCTGTTCCGTAAGCCTGGTATCCTCTGCAATCTGCTTCTCATTGGTAAGATAGTAATAAATATATCCTGCAAGCTCTCCTTCTGCAGTTCTCAGCAGAAGGAATGCCCGTTCACTGCTTCCAATGGCCTGCTCAAGCTCTTCTTTCTGATACAGATTTTCGCCTACGCACCTGTCCATAAGCTGCAGTGTTTCCTCAATATCCTCTTTTTCCAATGAATACAGACAAAATTCTCTGCCAGAAGCCCCAAACCTCCCTGTCTTTTGTGTCATAAGCTTCCCTTCTCACAGGACAAAATCTGCATGCCCATTGTAATCTCCGATTCCTCACTCAGAATCAGCTGCTGAAGTTCTTCATAATTCTTCTTCAGCCAGTTCTGCCAGTCCTGATATTTTCTGTTATCCGGTTCTTCCGCCAGCAAGATTTCCACATCCTCGGGCAAATAGGAAAAAAAGGTCTGGAAAATATCTTCTTTTTGCTGCTGTTCGCCTTTGGCAGCGGAAATCTCCTTGCACCAGACATGGATATAATCGTATCCGCAGTTGGTCAGCCAGCCGGGAACGGCCTGACCGGTTTCTCTTTTTCCTGCGTATTTGTCCTCTTTTAAGATATCCAGAAACTGTCCAAGAAGATTCTTTTCATCTGGAGCCAGAGTGGATATGCGGTCATTGCTTTCTGTGATAAAAATCACTCCGCCTTTTTTCAAAAAATTCTTCAATGTGCGAAGCAGCTTTTCCCCATCATATAAATGCATTAATACAAAAGAAAGACAGATCAGGTCAAATTCTCTGTCTTCCGGTTCTGCGCAGAGCTTCTGAAGGTCCGCTGAAAACGAATCCCGATCCGCATCCATCTGATAAAAAGAAAATTTAGTATTTCCGAATTGACTGTTGGCTCTTTCCACAAGCTGCTGATTATACTCCAGGCCAATCACCCTGGAAATCCTGTCATCTGAAAAGCGGTGAAAGGTTCTGGTGCCATCATTGCAGCCAATATCCAGAACAGAAAGTTCTGATTTCCCCTTAAAAAAATGCTCTAACGCAGGTTTCTCTGCCTGTGACAACAGCAAATTCTGTCTTCTCAGTCGTTCCCTCTCTTTTTCTTCCTGAAATACTAACTGACTTTGCACTACTTGTCTCCTTGTCCGTCAAAATTTACGCTCTGAATAATAACCGCTTCGCATTCTCTTCCGTCACTGCAATTACTTCTTCTGCAGTAATTCCCTTAATCTGCGCCAGGGCTTCTGCAACATAGGGCAGATTCAAGGAAGAATTTCTCCTGCCTCGATTGGGCTCCGGTGCCATATAAGGGCAGTCCGTTTCCAGAACGATCTGGGACAGCGGCGCTATGGCAGCTACTTCTTTCAGCTTCTTTGCATTTTTGAAAGTAAGCACGCCGCCAATGCCAAGACAAAGTCCCATTTTCAAATATTCCGCCGCAATCTCCTTACTGTAGGAAAAGCAGTGAATGATTCCTCCGGACATATCTTTTTTCATATATTCCTTTACAATCTCCAGAGTGTCCTCGGCTGCATCCCGGCTGTGGATCATAAATGGCAGCTTCTCCTCCCTGGCAATGTCCATCTGCGCCCGGAACATCTCCTGCTGCTGTTTATGCTCTGCCTCTTCCTTATGCCAGTAGTAATCCAGACCGATTTCTCCGATGGCGACCATTTTCTCCATATGGGAAAGACGCCGGATCTCATCCAGAGTATCCTGTGTCATAATTCCTGCATCGTCGGGATGAACCCCCACTGCGCCATACACAAAAGGATACGCTTTCATCAATTCCAAGGTCCCGCCAAATCCTCCGACGGACGCGCACACATTTACAATACAGCCCACTCCCCCGTCTTTCATGGAAGAAAGGAGCTGATCTCTGTCTTCGTCAAATGCCTCATCATCATAATGTGCATGTGTATCAAATATCATTTTTCTGCCTCATTTTTCTTTGAGATACAACAATTATAGCATACAAAAATTATACCAGTAAAGTGTTATAAACCGCTTTTTGAAAGTTCTATTTCAGTGTTCCGGTCTTCTCGGCGGCTTCACATCACTTTATAAATTTATAAAAAGCGGACATGTTTACTGGTTCACTGCATCCATAGCAGGAATAAATGCTGTCATCGGCTCCGTCCTTGGCGCAAAGCTTAATCTGATCCTCTCAGCCAAATATCTGCAGATAATAATGGTACTACTCCTTCCCGTTGCAGCGGTCTTCATCCTTGCCAACAAAAGCTTAGGCGAAGAAAGCAAGATGGACACCCTTTCCAGAAGACAGCTTGCAATCCGGGCGGTACTCATTGGTCTGATATTAGGTGCCTACACAGGTTTTTACGGTGCCGGAGGCGGTGCATTTATTTTGCTTGCTTTTACCACGCTTACCAAACTGGATCTGATCACAGCTTCCGGCAATACCAAGGACAGTGACGGAAAATGAAAAACCAGATGAAAATGATCGCATATGCTGTTGAACCGGAAGAACTTCCTGTTTTTGAGAAGTATTACCAGAATTACAATATAGACCTTAAGCTTCTCAGCGAAAAACCTACACTAAAAAATACTGCCCGTGGTTCCATCATTGATTCAACAGCACTTATCAAAGCACTTGAAAGCGGCCATATTGCAGGAGCAGGTCTTGATGTAATTGATGGAGACCGGAATATTTATTACCGGGATCACAAAAATCAGATGATTATACATCACGAAATGGCAATCTTAAACTCTATGCCTAATGTACTTATGCTGCCTCACGCCGCATATTTTACAGATCAGGCACTGGAAGATATGGTGCACAACTCTCTGGTTGTAACAAGCCAGTATTTTAAAACTATGAAAGAGCAGCCATAAGCAGTCTTCGTCAGCCCCCAAACTAAGAATCCCCTCCACAAAAGCAACTGCTGCATAGTGGAGGGGATTCTCATTTACTATAAAATTTATGAATATTTACTGCCTTGCACAATTTCCAGCTTCCCCGGTCATAATCTCAATACCATGACCAAGAGCTCCAATAATGTATTCCAGACTCTCCTTTACTGCTTTCGGACTGCCTGGAAGATTAATGATCAGAGTCTTTTTTCGGATTCCGGCTGTAGCGCGGCTGAGCATGGCGCGGTTTGTGATCGTCATGCTGTAAGCGCGGATGGCCTCCGGGATTCCCGGAACCTTACGTTCTGTAATATCTTCGGTGGCCTCCGGCATAACATCCCGCGGGGAAAAGCCAGTTCCGCCAGTAGTCAAAATCAGTTCTGCCTGATTCTCATCTGCGATTTCCGCCATTCTCTTAGAAAGCATGGCACGGTCATCTGGAAGAATATCCATAGAGACTACCTGATAGCCTTCTCTTTCTACGATTTCCTGAATCGCCGGACCGCTTAAATCTTCCCGCTTACCCTGAAATCCCATATCACTGGATGTGATAATTGCTACTCGCTTCATTTTTCTCCCCTTCATTTTTTATTTCTTTGAACAAAAAATCCCCACTCTTACCGCCAGTTTTCTCTACCAGGTGAATATCTGTCATCACCATATGCTTGTCGATTGCCTTGCACATATCATAAATTGTAAGAAGAGTCACCTGAACACCTGTAAGTGCTTCCATTTCCACGCCTGTTTTTCCGTCCGTCTTCACAGTACAGAATGTACGGATAATCCCATTCTCCTTTTCCAGTTCAAAATCAATGGCACATTTGGTGACCGGAAGCGGATGGCACATTGGCACCAGATCTGAGGTATGTTTCACAGACATGATTCCGGCAACACGGGCAACGCCAAGAACATCCCCCTTTGCCACAGTTCCTGCAGTAAGATGCTCCATAATCTCTGAGCCCACCTGGATTGCGCCTGTGGCAATGGCAGTTCTGTGCGTGACCGGCTTGTCCGAAACGTCTACCATTACTGCATTGCCGTTTTCATCGAAATGGGTCAATTTATTTTCCATAGCATTTTCCTTTATAACAATATTGATAATATTTTTTATCTTTGATAGCATAATACCAGGAACAAAAATTAACCTTCTGCCCCTGGCACTACTCTTCTGGATTATGTTATATTTTATTCCGCAAAAATTCTTTTTCAAACACGTTCTAGCAAATCTCAGATCCTGCCGGCATGTTCTTCTCCGGGCTGACAACACATACATTTCCGTCAGCATCCTCTGCGCAGAGAATCATTCCCTCACTAAGAATTCCCGCAAGTTTAGCTGGTTTTAAGTTGGTTACTACCATAACCTTTTTGCCAACCATTTCCTCTGGTGTATAGTAAGCCTTGATTCCAGATACGATCTGGCGAACCTGGCTTCCAATCTTAACCTGGGAGCAAAGAAGCTTCTTGGATTTCTTCACCGCCTCACAGGCAATAACCTCACCAACCTGGAACTGAAGCTTTGCGAAATCATCAAATGTGATCTCCGGCTTCGCCTCAATATCTACAACCTTCTCCTCTGGCTTTTCTTCCTTCGGCTCTTCTTTCGGTGGATGAAGCTCGTTTACTTTTTCCATAACTTCTTTGATGTCCATACGGGCAAAAAGGATCTCCGGTTTATCTGTTACCTTGTTTCCTGACGGATACAGTCCAAATGTCTTCAGATCCTCAAGAGTTCTCTCTGAAGCATTTAACTGACCAAGGATTCTCTTTGTTGTGTCCGGCATAAAGGACCCAAGAAGAGTGGTTCCAATGCAAATGCCCTCAACCAGATTGTAAAGAACGGTTGCAAGACGATCCTGTTTGGATTCGTCCTTTGCAAGTGCCCATGGCATTGTCTCATCAATATATTTGTTGCAGCGTTTGAAAATAGTGAACACTTCTGTGATGGCATCTGCTACACGAAGTTTCTCCATCTTTGCATCAACCTTTGCAGGAACAGAAAGAATGAAGCTCTTCAGATCATCGTCAACAGGTTCTGTTACGCCTTTATTCTCTACCACGCCGCCAAAGTATTTGTTTGACATGGAGATGGTACGGTTTACCAGGTTTCCAAGAGTATTTGCCAGCTCGGAATTCATACGCTCTACCATCAGCTCCCAGGTGATCACACCATCGTTGTCAAACGGCATTTCATGAAGTACGAAATAACGGACAGCATCAACGCCGAAGAAATCAACCAGCTCGTCTGCGTAGATAACGTTTCCTTTGGATTTGCTCATTTTTCCATCGCCCTGGAGAAGCCACGGATGACCGAATACCTGCTTCGGAAGAGGCAGATCCAGTGACATCAGGAAGATTGGCCAGTAAATAGTATGGAAACGGATGATATCTTTTCCAATAAGATGAAGGTCGGCAGGCCACATCTTGTTAAACAGTTCAGAATTGTCTCCATCGCAATCATAACCGATTCCGGTAATATAGTTGGTTAGGGCATCCAGCCATACATATACAACATGCTTCGGATCAAAGTCTACCGGAATTCCCCATTTGAAAGAAGTTCTGGATACGCACAGATCCTGAAGTCCCGGAAGAAGGAAGTTGTTCATCATCTCGTTCTTACGGGATTCCGGCTGAATGAATTCCGGATGTGTCTTAATGTGCTCAATCAGACGGTCTGCGTATTTGCTCATTTTGAAGAAATAAGCCTCTTCTTTGGCTGGTACGCATGGGCGTCCGCAGTCCGGACATTTTCCATCTACAAGCTGGGATTCTGTGAAGAAGGACTCACATGGAGTACAGTACATTCCCTCGTACTCTCCCTTGTAGATGTCCCCTTTTGCATACATTTTCTTGAAAATCTTCTGAACCTGTTTCTCATGGTCTTCATCTGTGGTACGGATGAATTTGTCATAGGATGTGTTCATCAGATCCCAGATGCTCTTGATCTGACCGGATACGTTATCAACGAATTCCTTAGATGTAACACCTGCTTCTTCTGCTTTCAGCTCAATCTTCTGGCCATGCTCGTCAGTTCCGGTCTGGAAAAATACGTCGTAGCCCTGCTGTCTTTTATAACGCGCAATGGCGTCTGCCAGAACCGCCTCGTAGGTATTGCCAATGTGCGGCTTGCCGGATGTATAGGCAATGGCTGTGGTGATGTAATATTTTGGTTTACTCATTGTATTTCCTCCTTTTCTGTGTAACAAAAAGAGCTGGTTAAACTTCTCCTTCCTGTCACAACATAAAAAAACGTCTTCTCAAATATACTGAGAAGACGAGTTATCCCGTGTTACCACTTCTATTCATTCCCGCCTCACGGTACAGATGGAAAAACCATCTTCGGGAATCTCACCGGGTACCTTCATACCCTTACGCTATAACAGGCGTTCCTGTCGCAGCCTAAATTACTTCAACTGCGCCCCTCCAAAGCCATCTTCCATCTGTTCCATACACACCCCCTCTCAGCCTGGAAAAGCAACTCTTAACTGCTCATCTCCCGGGGGATTCTCTGTAATGCGGTACGCAAATGTACTCTCTTTTTCTATGGGTTTGGCTTATAAATTCATATAAAAGAGCGTATCACATTTTAATGGGTTTGTAAACCCAAATTTATCATTTTACAGCGATGCAATATTTATAATTTTAGTGTAAATTTAGCCAAATTACTATTGACAAATTTGCAATTATCTTGTATATTAATATCAGTAACAATTACTATTATTGAGAGAAAGGAGGAATCAGATGGCCACATTGAAATACAGCCGCCAGAGAGAATCTATTAAGGAGTTTCTTACTGGCAGAACCGACCATCCCACCGCTGATTTTGTTTATGAGAATATGAAGCAGATTTATCCAAACATCAGCCTTGGAACTGTATACCGAAACCTCTCTCTTCTCGCTGATCTGGGTGAAATACAGAAGCTTTCCAGCTTTGGCGGAGCAGACCGATTCGATGCCCGCACCGTTCCCCATTGTCACTTTATGTGCACCCGCTGCGGCAGAGTGATGGACGTATTCAGCGAACATATTGATAAAAGCCTTGAGAGTATTGCAGCTGACTTTAAGGACGGTCAGATTTCCGATTATAAAGCAAGATTTTTCGGAATTTGCAAGGAATGCCTGAAGGAAGAGTCTCACTAATCAGTTGAATAAATTTTTCATTTTCTGATCATAGCTATTCTGTAGGGAATTACAGCCGCTCGACAAGCAATGGCCACAGCACCAAACTTTAAGTGAACATTCGATCCTGTTAGAAAAAAGTTTCAATAACTCTTGACAAGCAAGAAACAATATGTTACCATAAAACAGTAATGATTACTATTATTAAAGACAAAATAAAATTTTATATAAGAAAAGGAGAATTTAATTATGGCTAAATGGGTATGTAGTGTATGTGGTTATGTTCATGAAGGTGACACAGCTCCGGAAGTATGTCCAATCTGCAAGGCTCCGGCTGAGAAATTTACGAAACAGGATGATGAAATGGCATGGGCAGCTGAGCATGTTGTGGGCGTTGCTAAAGGTGTCAGCGAAGACATCCTTGCTGATTTAAGAGCAAACTTCGAGGGCGAGTGCTCTGAGGTTGGTATGTATCTTGCTATGGCACGTGTTGCTCACAGAGAAGGATATCCGGAAGTTGGTATGTATTATGAGAAAGCTGCTTATGAAGAAGCAGAGCACGCAGCTAAATTCGCTGAGTTATTAGGTGAAGTTGTTACAGACAGCACCAAGAAGAACCTTGAGATGCGTGTAGCAGCTGAGAACGGTGCAACAGCTGGTAAGACTGATCTTGCGAAACGTGCTAAAGCAGCTAACCTTGACGCAATCCATGATACAGTTCATGAAATGGCAAGAGACGAGGCTAGACACGGCAAAGCATTCGCAGGTCTTCTTAAGAGATACTTTGGAGAATAATTTTTACCGGGGAATCGCATAAAATAAAGCTTTTTATAAAAGGGAATCACTTTCGTGATTCCCTTTTTGGGCAGACTTCCGTCATTTTTAATATGTAAATCAGGTGTCCCTAACCCATTTTTCACTCTTAAAAACTCTCAAAATGTGTCTCTCCCGTTTCGTTTAATTTGTGCGGACCACAGCCCCTCCCAGCATAGCTTTTCTCTCTATTTTTTACTTAATTTTCTGTAAATTCATACAACGGCATATTGTTCTCATCATATAAAACAATCATCATAACCGCATTCACCTCGCCGGTTGCACTTTCAAAGCATAATAAATAATAGCCGTCACGGTCTAATGATTTCACAATATAACGTTTTTCCTGATTTCCAGATGTAATTGTTCGGATCAGTTTTCCATCTTCGATTCGCCAGCTTCCATTAATCTCAGGCCAGTTGGGATTTATTTCTTCTCTTGTGCGATAGCTGTCATCTGTTCCAAAGCTTCCAAGCTGTTTTGTATTACCATCTGCGTCATATTCATAAAGGTCTCCGGCACCAGTGGTTCCGCCAATTGCCCAGTTGACCGTATAATACCGGAATCTGCATGGAAAAATGGAGGATAATTCCTCTTCTGTTAAAGTCTCAAACTCGTCTGCATGAGCTTTGAAGTAATAAAATCCACTTTCATAGTCATTATCCGCATCTGTATGATTCACATATGCAGCAATAAAATCATCTTTGGATTTTATAACCTTCTCCGCCTGTGCAAGCTCTGCTTCCTGTTTTTTCCTGCTGCTTTCCTGCGCTTCTTCTATTTCATGTTTACTTTTTCTTTCCTTCCTGCCTTCCTCATCTAACGGCGCACCATATCCGCCTTCATCAATTAGCTCTGCGATATTGCCTGCTTCCAATGCAAAGCTATATTTAGATGAACCAAGATTCAGTACACAACGTATATCATTTCCTTCATATAAACATTTCACAATATCTTCTCCTGAAGATCCGCTGACATAAACATTGCCATTGGGTTCCTCACCTAGCAAACCATATTCATATACCGTATTTATACTTCCAACTTTTATTTTCAATTCTTTAGAATCAGAAGAAAAATAAGTAGCAGGGGTATCCTTATACTCTAAAAGTTTAAAAGATAAATCATAACAATAATCAAATTCATCAAAATTAATATATGCTGTGACAAGCAGATCACTACCGGTTGTTGCCGTGTTGCTAAAGGTTCCGGAAACAACCGTACTTATAACAGATTGCCCCGTTGCATCCCCGAAGTCATCTACTACCGCAACTTTTCCCCAGGAGTTATTGTTTCCTTCATCCGTACTGGAATCCTCTTCTATTTCTGAAACTACCTCTGCATTCTCTTCCCCATAGGAAAGCGTTGGAGACATAAATACACACCCCAATGCCAACGCCAGCGCTAATGTTCTTTTCTTCATCCTTTGACCCTCATTTTTTGTAATTTTATTTGAGACTGATAAGTTATCATATAATAATAGGAGGAAGGAAAGCAATTACCTGAAAGCATAGTACAAGAAGAAATTATTACTGTTCACGACCTTCACAGCAACACGCTTCGCGATGCACAGAAATCATACTTTGCAGGATTCTGCTACTGCAGCAGGGAGTCTCGGCGGCATCTGCCATTGTGCCGTAATATAAAAAGAGTTACAGACCGCAAAATGATTAATCTGTAACCCTAAAACTCTTATTAAAATATTACTTGAACGCTATATAAAAAAGCCCTCACAGAGCATTACTCCGAAGCAGTCTCAAAATTTGCCTTCGCCGTATCCACCGAATGCTCTGCTTTATTATCAATGTCCACATCATTTTCTGAGAAAGTACTTCCCGCGAAATCAAGGACTTCATTCCCAGGTAGATTCTCAATGCAGACCGCCGTTCCATTTCCGGTAAATGTATTATTCAGATAGTTGGGCGCTGTACCATAAGCCATGCTGCTGTTAAACTTCAGTGCAATTTTATTATTGGTAAAAGTACAGTCCATTGCATTTACCCAGGCTTCATTATTGGCAATTGCAGCCGTATCCCAACCATTAAAACTGCATTTGGAAAGTAAAGTAAGACAATACGCGTTCACCCCAATTCCAGAATTCCCTTTAAACTGGATTCCTGACATTTCCGCGTAATTTCCATTCAATCCGCGCAAGCTGACGGTTCCTGTGAAAGTAGTCACGTCATCTCCGTCTGAGCTGCCATAAATTCCCCACACATGATTTCCAAAAACAATATCACCATCATAAGTTACTGCCGGAAGATGAAGGTAAACCGGAGTTTCCGATGACACCTCTTCCTCAATGGAAGCCAGCAATGCATTCAGTTCCTCTGTGGTCTCCATAGGCGTATCCTCTGAAAAATAGGTAACTGCTGCTTGCTTTTCAATGGTAAGCCGTGTGCTAAGAGAAATCGTATCTCCGTTTTTCATCGTCAGGTTCCACAAGATATCGTTAGTACCGCTGTCTGAGGTATAAATAATATCAGAAACATATGCTGCATTTGGAAAACTCTCGTTATGAACCGGTTCTACATAATCTACCTTCCGGGAATTTTCTCCAGGTTTTGTATCCACCTTACAGGAAACTACCTTTTCTGTAAATTCTTCCCACGCCAGTTCTCCAGTCTCCTGATCCAGAACATACAGCTGACATGGAAGGGCACTCTCCATTCCCTGTGCCAGTGTATCAGTACGTTCACCCTGGGCATGTCCTGTTACTCCATCATCTTCGGAAAAATTCAACAGCATTTTATAAGATTTTCCTTTGTCTTTATAAACCACCTGCGCCCCTCCCTCATAGGACTTCGGACGGTGATGCAGGGAAAAAGCTGCTCCAACAGCTGCCAGAAGCACTACCACAGCAGCTGCTCCAAAAGCCGCCTTTCTCCATCGTTTCGGTGCTTTTATCTCCTGTTTTTCCTTCTGGACTGCTGTACAATGAGGACAAAAAGAAGCATTGTCCGGAAGAGGCTGTCCGCATTTTATACATTTTTTACTCATATTTTTCTCCTATTACGATATATTTATGGTTAACATACCTTATAGCTGGTACATCGTTTTCGAAATAACTATACCACTCACTTGTCTGTGAATCCGATTGCACAGGTATAAAAGCCTCGGCGTAGCCCGCTACGCCTGCGTTTTTATACCTGCACACTCGAATCCACATCCTACGCGATTGGTATAGTTATTTACGAAACGATGTACTAGTAAGTAATTATCCATCTTGTATTATAAATTTACAGGCTTTTTTCCAGAGACCATAAGCTTTTTATGCTTTACAAAACCTCCATCAGATGAAGGATATTCTTGTATCTTTTCTCCGGATTTACCATGGTACAACGCTGGACGATCCTGCCCATTCTTCCGCTGGCAAGCTTCCTGGAGGGATGTTCCCCAGTCAGCATAATGTTCAGCAGAACTCCCAGTGCATAAATATCCGCACGCCCATCAGACTGGGAGAGCCCATACTGTTCCGGTGCTGCAAAGCCTGTGGTTCCAAGAATCTGTGTATCTTCTCTGTTTTCATTTTTATAAATTCTGGAAGCATCAAAATCGATAAGAACCGCTTCGGTTCCACGTATGATCACATTATCTGGCTTTACATCTCTATGTACAACTCCCAGGGAATGAAGCACCCACAAAGCCATGCACAGCTGGCGGGTGATCTGCTTTGCCTGTGCCGCTGTCAAAAGTCCGCCCTGTAAAATCTCCCCCAGCGTATCACCTTGCACATATTCTTCCAGAAGAGCTGTTTTTCCCTCCTTTTCCCCCACCTCCATGATCTGGAGCAGATTGGGACAGGATACCGTAAGAAGCTTCCGGTACACTTCACTGCTGCCGGAAAAATGTCTGAAAATATAGCGGTTTCCGCTTGCCCTGTGGCGTATCAAGGTTACTTCGCCCCGCTCGCTTTTTTTGATCAATGTGACCCTGTCATATTCGTCACAAACTGCGCCTAAAAGACTGTCATAAATTTCCATATTTCTCCTTATCACCAACTATCATTCCCCAAATGGACATATCACCTGCACGCTATGAGAATCAGCTGTTCCTCGCCAATGGCACTCCCACAGCTATGGAACACTGCCAGAGGGTAACAACCACTATGCTGACTGCATATTGTTTTTCAGAATTTTTTATAGTATAGTTTTATTTGATTGTATTGTTAAAATTATTTTAACTTATTGACAAATTATTGTAAAGGCGCGAATATGAAAAAGAAAAATACAGATGGTTTACAGCAGGAGCTTATGGATTCCCCGGATCTGAGCCAGTTTCTGTCCCAGAACCAGGAGCAATTTGAAAATAAGAGTGTGGCAGAATTATTAAACCGTCTGTTCGAGAAGAAACATATCTCTAAGGCAGCGCTTGCCAAACAGGCCGGTATGAGCGAAATATATCTCCATCAGATTTTCGCAGGCCGCCGTAATCCATCGCGGAATCGTCTTCTGTGCCTGTGTTATGGGCTTGAAGCGACGGTTGACGAAACCCAGGAACTGCTGAAGCTTTGTGGAATGGCACAGCTTTATCCGAAATTAAAGAGAGATGCCATTATTTATTATGGATTGCTTCATAGGCTTAAGTTGTTTGAAATTAATGATAAACTATTTGAGGAGAATGAAGAGACGTTGTTTTAATTCTCTTCCCCCAACGCCTAATGATACAAAACTTAGATTCTACATGTTACAAAGCACGTTGTTGTGCACAGGTTACTGTTCCCTGGTAACATTCCGCGAGGTGTTTTTCGTGAACAAAGTTCACAGAAAACCCGAGAATTAAGTTTGCGCAGCAAACGCTACTTCTTGTGCTTGTCACAAGAAGGTTCGTCTTTCTGTGCATCGCGGAGCGGTTACTGGTCACAGAGTGAGCAGTAACGTGCACAGCAGAAGTTGTTATTTGATTTATAATTTCTTCTTGCCACCACTTTTATAATGTGCTATTATACCACCAGAAACAAAGGGGAATGAATGTCTCCCCGGGATCATCCCGAACCGCTTATTAAGCTGATGACTTCTGTGATAACAATTGTCGCAGGAAGCATCAGCTTTTCTGCGTAAAAAGGAGGAATTTATAACAATGTTAACATCTCTGGCTTTTATTTTTCTTGTGGGACTTTCCTTGGCTGCTATTTGCCAGGCACTGAAACTGCCACGTATTATCGGTATGTTGATCACCGGTATTTTACTGGGACCTTATGTGCTGAACGTATTGGATCCGTCGATTCTGTCCATCTCATCGGAGCTGCGGCAGATCGCGTTGATCATTATCCTGCTGAAAGCGGGACTTTCCCTGAATCTTGCCGATCTGAAGAAAGTGGGACGTCCTGCCATCATGATGGCCTGCATTCCTGCAACTTTCGAAATCCTGGCTTACTTTTTGCTGGCACCGTATTTTCTGGGAATTACCAGACTGGAAGCGGCTGTGATGGGCGCTGTAATGGGTGCGGTATCCCCGGCTGTAGTTGTCCCAAGAATGGTACAGTTGATGGATGAAAAATACGGCACAGCCAAAAGCATTCCCCAGATGATCCTGGCAGGCGCTTCCTGTGATGATATTTATGTGATCGTGCTGTTTTCCACATTTTCTACTATGGCACAGGGCGGCAGCGCACATTTGAAAGATTTTATCAACATTCCGGTTTCCATTATCCTGGGTATTGCACTTGGAAGTGTGGCTGGTTATCTTCTTTCCTTGTTTTTCGAAACTGCTTATGCGCACAGTCATATGGTGCGAAACAGCATGAAAGTGATCGTAGTAATGGGCGTGGCTTTCCTGCTTATGTCCATTGAGACATGGCTGAAGCCTGTGGTTTCCGTCTCCGGACTTCTGGCTGTGATAAGCATGGCTTGTGTTTTGAAGCTAAAATGCACCGCCTCCGTTTCTGCCCGCCTTTCCCAGAAATTCGGGAAACTATGGCTGGCTGCTGAAGTCCTGCTTTTTGTACTTGTAGGTGCTTCTGTAGATATCCGCTATACCTTAAAAGCCGGTCCTGCTGCCCTGGCCATGATCTTTGCAGCACTTCTGATCCGTACCCTGGGCGTTTCTCTTTGTGTTACCGGAACAAACCTAACATGGCGGGAAAGACTGTTCTGTTCCATTGCCTACCTTCCGAAAGCAACCGTACAGGCAGCGATTGGGTCTGTTCCAATGGCTATGGGACTTTCCTGCGGGCAGATCGTGCTTTCTGTGGCTGTACTGGGAATTCTGATCACTGCACCACTTGGAGCAATCGGGATGGATTGCAGTTATAAGAAGCTGCTTTCCAGGGAAATCGATAAAAGCCAGATATTCTCTAGCTAACATATAACGATACAGGAAAAGTGGAACATTCTGTTTATTAATTTTAAAGAATGTTCCACTTTTATTTTTTACTCTATTCCAAATTCTTCCATCAGATGTTGACAAAATTCTGGGTCTTTTGCTATTCTTTTACAATCTTCTATGCGATTTTCTTCTAATAATTTATCTATCAATCGTGCCATAGAACTTCTTCCCTCTGCTCTTCCCTCCGCTCTTCCCTCCGCTCTTCCCTCCGCAAGACCCTGGGTTCTGCCCTCAGTAAGTCCCTGGGTTCTGCCCTCTGCGAGTCCTAATTCACGTGCCGCCTCTTTTTCCATTTCCATTTCTTCCCATCTCTGCATATATCTCACACTCACTTCCTCACTGGATTTGATACTGCATATACGCTTCTGCATCTTATGTATTCTTTCGCTTTTACAGCCATCTGCCATGTCCTGAGTGGTATGTTCAATATAATGAAGCAATTCTACCAGCTCCGGACTTACTTCATCTGTCAGTTCTCCTTTTATTATATAGTTTTCTATATTGGAAGTAAAGAATAACTGTGCACCGTTTTTCTGTTTTTCCTCTATAACCATACCTTACAAAATCACAGCTTAAAAGTAAAGTTTTATCGTTCGAAAAATTATCCCATAAAATTACAAAATCCGCTCTGGTCATTTACATTTCCAGCATATATAATGATGTCAGATGCATAAGACCGCTCACAGAACACTTTTTGCAAAGAATCGCAAATTTATTTTCATATTTTACGGAGGCATTTCCCATGATAAATTTTGATTTTTACACTCCTACCAGAGTTCTTTTCGGTGCAGACCGGGAAAACGAGGCTGGCAAACAGGTTGCCGCATTTGGTGGGCATAAAGTTATGATCATTTATGGAAAAAAAGGAGGACATGTTGAATCATCAGGACTATTGGAACGTGTACATCAGAGCCTGAATGGAGCCGGACTTTCCTATATAGACTTTAGTGGCGTGGTTCCCAATCCTCGCCTTTCCCTGGTAAAAGAAGGGATCCGCATTGGACGGTCGGAAGGTGTTGACTTCCTTCTGCCAATTGGAGGCGGCAGCGTAATTGATACAGCAAAGGGAATCGGTTACGGAATCGCCAATGATTTTGAAATGGAAGATCTGCTTTACGGTCGTGTTAAAACAGATAAAAACCTGCCCATTGGCGTTATTCTTACAATCGCTGCCGCAGGCTCTGAAATGTCTTCTTCTATGGTTCTCACCATTGAAGATGGTATGATGAAACGTTCCTACGGGCACGACTGCTCCCGCCCTAAATTTGCTATTATGAACCCCAAACTTACCTATAGTCTTCCCGCTTACCAGACAGCCAGCGGCGCAGCTGATATTATGATGCACACTATGGAGCGTTATTTTACCCCTACAGACACAGATACCAGCCTTACTGACCGGATTGCAGAGGGACTGATGCTTTCCGTTCGTGATGCCGCCCAGGTTGCTGTAAAAGACCCTGAGAACTATGACGCCCGGGCTACTCTCATGTGGGCCGGAAGCCTTTCCCATAACGGTCTGACTGGTGCCGGACGGGTATCTGATTTTGCCACACATAAGATTGAGCATGAACTCGGCGGTATGTTTGATGTAACTCACGGAGCCGGACTTGCAGCTGTCTGGGGAAGCTGGGCGAGATATGTGTATAAGACAAATCCGGGAAGGTTTGCACAGTTTGGTGAGAAGGTTTTCGGAATTGATGCTTCCCAGACCAGCGATTCTGATATTACGGATACTGTTCTCGCATCCATCATTGCCTGGGAGACCTGGTGCCACTCTATAGACATGCCAACCACCCTCACTGAACTTGGCATTTATCCAACCGATGCCCAAATCGAGGAAATGGCTGAGAAATGCGTTTTCGGCAGAAACGGACACATTGGCTTCTTCCAGCCGTTGACGAAAGAAGATATTGTGGCAATCCTGCAAATGGCGAAATAACACCAGCCTGACTCGAAACACAGCATAGAAAAAGAGCATTCACTTCCTCACTGGATTTGTCATTTCTTATTTCTGTGCCACCGCTTCGCCCAGTCGGTTATAAATTGTTTTCGCGTCCAGAATGTGCGGCACTCCCGTAGCGTCCGCCGCGGCGCCTGCAGTTACCAGAATGTACTCCCTGCCATATATCTGTGCAAAGCTTGCCAGACAATGCCCTGCCTCAGAGGTATACCCGGTTTTGCCACCCAGAATTTCCCCGCCGGTTACCGATGTATCCGACATATTTTTAAACATGGTACTGTAATAGGTAATTCCATCCGGATGTACATTGGTAGCTGGCGTAGAATGGAAATGGCTTTCTGCCACTTCACGGAAAGTATCATTATGTAACGCATACTTAAGCAGCAGCGCAATATCATATGCTGTACTATAATGCTCTGGATCATGTAAGCCAGTACAATCCATAAAATGGGTATCCTTCATCCCAATGGACTTGGCCTTCTTATTCATCTTTTCCACAAATGCTTCTTCTGAGCCGGATGCTTCATCTGCCAAAGCCAGACAACATTCTGCTCCGGAAGGCAGCATTACGCCGTAGACCAGATCACGCACTCTCACGCTCTCCCCTGGCTGAAAGCCTGCCTGTGTGGCATCCTGTCCATCCAGAGCATAAAAAATATTCTCACTTAAAGTAATCTCATGATCCAGATCTGAAAATGCTTCCAGCGCCACAATTGCAGTCATGATCTTCGTCATGGATGCCGGATAAATCCGCTCTTCCCCATTTAGATTTCCAATGACCTTTCCGCTTTTTACATCCATTAAAAGCACATTTGAGCTGTTCACTCCCGACACATCCAGTTCCGTCGCAGGCGGTCTGTCGAAAATCCCGAGCACTCCCGACACTTTAGCACTAAGTCCTCTATCCCAACAAAACGCCAAAGCCAACACTGCCAGAATCAAAACTTCCACCAGCGCACTAATCAAAACCCGACGTCTCTGTTTCTTTCTACGAATTCTCCTCTTCCGCTCCATCTGCGCCCGTTTGCTTCGCTCATCCATTTAGACTCTCCTTCCATTTTCCACTGCTTTTATACGCTCTTCTTACTTTCGTCTATTTCTATACTCTGCCACAGCAAAGCACCATCTTTCACCTCAAGCTCCATTCCAAATTTTCTTTTTGTATCGCTGGTATTTTCCATACTACCACATCTCTCTTTATAATTTCTATAAAAATGAAAAAAATAAGAGCAAAGTACACATACGCATACCTTGCTCAGTCCTTTTAGTCAAGCGAATATTCGCAATCCGCTTCACTACTTGCTCATAACCAAATAACTGCTTCGCAGTTTATCAATTAGTTTCAAGACCCTTCTGGCACAAATACGAATTTCTTCTTCTGAAAGCTCCCCGCTTCTGTAACCATCCAGAATACTTTTATGATCATTCTCACTTCCCGGCATGATAATATCATTTCCGGCAGCTGTGCACTTCCATGGAATACTTCCGTCCTTGGGTTCCGTAGTATTCCAGTCCGACATGATCACGCCCTCAAATCCCCACTCATCACGCACAATTCTGGTACACAGATCCTTGCTGTTTGCGGCATGTACCCCATTTACCAGATTATAGGAGGACATAATTGCCGCAGGTTTACTCTCCTTTATGGCAATCTCAAATCCACGACAATAAATCTCACGAAGGGCCCTTTCAGAAAGATGAACATCTACTCCCATACGATTATCTTCCTGATTATTGCATGCAAAATGCTTAATCGTTACCCCGCATCCTGCTTTACTCTGAACCCCTTTGGTAACTGCTGCGGCCAGACTTCCTGCAAGCAGCGGGTCCTCTGAATAGTATTCAAAGTTTCGTCCGCACAGGGGATTTCTGTGAATATTCATTCCCGGTGCCAACCAGAGATTGACGCCAAATTTCTCCATTTCCTCAGCTATCATTTCTCCAAACTCTTTCAACAACTGCCGATTCCAGGACTGCGCCAAAGCTGTACCAACCGGAAAAGCAGTACAGTACTGATAATACGTATCTGCATTTTGGTGAGGCTTTTCTGTTACCAGAAATCCATTTTCCAAAGAACCAAGAACACCGATTCCATAAACAGAATCATTCTCGCGATTTACCTCATAACTTCTTTGCAGTCTGATACCAGCTGGTCCGTCTGCCATGATCAATACCGGAACTCCATATTTTTCATAAAGAGCTTCTGAAGTTTCGCCAGCTGAACCAGGCACTTTAATCCCTGCTGCTCCAAGATTGCTGCTAATACCACCAGTATTTCCGTATAAAAGTGGGATCAATTCTTCTACAGGCAGCTCTTCTGCCAGAATTTCCAGCGAGTTTCCCATGACCAGAGACTCTCGGTCAACATTTCCAGCCTTTTGTTTTCTCTGCAATGCTTCAAACTGTATGGTGGGAAAATCAGCATTTCTACTTTTCTCCAGCTGCTTTTCTGCAGCCTTTACATTCTTTGAAGCTTCCAGTTTTTCAGATAATTCAACCAATGCTTCCAGTTTCTGCGTCTGCTCCAGAACTACATCCTGGTTCACATTTATAAAAGCCTCCAGCTTCAGATTGGCTGAATTATTTCCAATCCAGAGACCATACTTTCCTGTTTCCACGATCCAGGCATTTGCATCCTCAAAAAAGCTTGCAATAGTTTTTCCATCAAACAGGATCTTTAACTCCTGTTTTTCTCCCGGCTTTAATACATTTGTCTTTGCATATCCAACCAGGCGATGGTATTCTTTCTCTATCCTGCCCCGGGGAAGTGATACATACACCTGTACAACTTCTCTTCCTGCAAAAGTATTTCCAATATTCTCTACAGATACATTTACTGCAATCTTATCCTTGTCAATTTCAATACTGCAAAACTGAATCTTAAAATCTGTATAAGAAAGACCGAAGCCAAAAGGAAAAAGTGGCTTTACACCAAAACTATCGAAATACCGATAGCCCACATAAATTCCTTCTTTATATTCTTCCAATTCCAGATTTCCATTCAGATAACTAAAATTCTCTGCAAATGGCACATCCGCATATTTTTTTGCCCAGGTTGTTGTAAGCTTTCCGCTTGGAACAGCTTCTCCAAGAAGGATCCTTGCAACCGCACGTCCCCCCTCCTGTCCAAGCTGGGAAATATTGAGGATACCTTTTATCCACTGCGCTTTTTCCAGAATATCTGTAAGCTCCACAGGACCACCGGCATTTATAAGCAGAACAATAGGCACACTTCTGCTGTTTAGAAAAAGAATATCTTTCTCTTCTCGTTCACTAAGATAATAGTCACCTTTTTCAAGACGACGATCTTTTCCTTCACCAGAAATACGGCTGATTACATAAACAACAATTTCAGCTTCCTGGATATCCATTTCAGAAACAGGACGCCCCTCCGGCATGATAAATGGATTGGATGCATAGGCATCAAAAGGATTATTTACATGCTTTGCTTCTTCAAGAATTTTCTCTTTCCATATAAGTCTCGCTTTCTGATAGCGATGTTCATAATCATCCAGCCAGTCCCTGCTGGTGATCCGAATTCCGGATTCTTCCATTCCTTCGTAAATGGTAATATTCTGCCTGTTATTTACATCTCCGGAACCAATCCCCCCTTTTACAGTTTTATCCGCACCGATGCCCAGAAGGGCAACCGATGCAGATAATGAAATGGGAAGAATATTTTCATTTTTCAATAGAACAATGCCTTCCTCTGCCGCTTTTTCTGCAAAAGAGCTATGCTTTTTCTCGCAGACAGATATTTCCGGATTCAAAGTCCCACTGTGCTTAAACTGTGTAAACGCCATTACTCTTTGACACCACCAAGGGTAACACCTGCAATAATATACTTGGAAAGAAGCAGGTACACAACAATGATCGGCACGATCGCAACTGTGATCATCATGTAAATTTTACCCATATCAAAATTCATATAATCAGCACCACGAAGAGTAGCGATCAGAATCGGCACCGTCATTTTACTCTTGGACTGGATGATCAGGGCCGGTACAAAGTAGTTGTTCCAGGAACCAACAAATGTAAAAATCGCCTGAACTGCAATTGCAGGCTTCATAATTGGAATCACAATGCGATTAAAGGTATGGAATTCTCCGGAACCATCGATTCTGGCAGCCTCCACAAGAGAAAGCGGCAGAGACGACTGCAGATAACTGTACATAAAATAAAATACAGCTGGAGATGCAATGGAGGGAATGATCAGCGGCAGAAGGGAATCATATAATCCCATCTTCGTAACCAGACGAAGGAATCCCATTGCAGTAACCTGCGTTGGCATTACAAGAATTGCCATGATAAATGTAAAAGCAACCTTTCTTGCCTTAAACTCATAAGCATAAAGACCATATGCCGTAAGGGATGAAAAATATGTACAAAGTGCGGCACTACAGGAAGATACGATCACACTGTTCAAAATTCCCCGAAACATTGGAAAGCTTCCGTCGTTTGCCACGTTTTTCAGATTCTCAAGGAAATATTTTCCTGGAAGTGCTGAGAAACCTTTCTGCAGATCCCCATGAGATCTGGTTGCATTAATTATCAATACGTAAAAGAAGAACAGGCACATAAAAGACAGAAGAATCAGTACGATATGTGCGAAAACTGTTCTGAATTGGCTTCCTGCTTTCTTCTTCATCTTCTTAATCTTCTCCTTTCTTCCTTAGCACGTTTTTTTGCAGCCTTTTTGGAACCATCCGGATCATTATCATTGGTCATGCGATATACGATGAAGCATAAAATACCACTGATAATAAACAGGTAAACAGATAATGCACCAGCCATACCATAGTTCTTACTCTTCAGATGACTGTTCAGGAACATGATCAGCGTCATAGACGTTCTATCTGGATTACCCTGTCCATTTGTCAGGATCTGTGGTACATCAAACATCTGAAGACCACCAATTATAGATGTGATCAATGTATATGCAAGAATCGGTCTGATCAGCGGCAATGTAATATAATAGAAACGTTGAATACTATTGCAGCCATCCAGGTCAGAAGCCTCAAAAATATCCATACTGATACCCATAACAGCCGCCATCAGCATAATCGTTGTATTTCCAAACCACATAAGGAAGTTCATAAAGCCAATTAATGATCTTGTTCCAACTACAGATCCCATAAAATCAATAGGGTCTTTAATCCATCCAAGAGACATCAGAATAGAATTTATTGGTCCGTTTGTAGAAAACATAGTAAAAAATAAAAGTGCAAATGCAGATGCCATAATCAGGTTCGGCAGATATATTACCACTTTAAAAAACTGTTTTCCTCTTATTTTCAAACGGGCATCTGTAAACCAGGCTGCCAGAACTAACGCAACCACAATCTGCGGCACAAATCCGATCAGCCACAGAATCAATGTGTTTGCTCCATATTTAAACATATCGGATTTCAGCAGACTGATGTAATTTGCCATTCCAATAAAATTGGGTCCGATTTCTTTAATTCCAGAACGGAAATATTCAAAAAAGCTGTAACGGACCGTATCAACCAATGGAATCAAAGAAAAAATCAAATAGATTATAAAAAAAGGAAGGATAAACAGGTAGCCCCATTTTCCATAATTAATGCTTTTCTTGTTTTTCTTCATAACAGTTCTCCTTTACACACATCTTACAGAACAGGAGAGAATCCTATGTTACAGGATCCTCTCCACGTTCCTTATACCAATTTTCAAATGTCACATGGACATTATTTTTTTAATAGTATTCTGCAAGATGTTTTTGCAAACAAAATCCTCAGAACTATCTACATTATTCCGGCCATTTAACCTCAGAGATCTCAGGATAACGCTCTTTAATAGCAGTCTCAAAGTTTGCCTTTGCTTTATCAAAGTCAACATTTCCCTGGAAATAATCACTGAAGGAGTTCTGGATAAGCTCTACACATCCCTGATCATATGCAGAAAGCGGTGCAATCTTAATGTTCTCTGCAACAGGTGCAAAATATGCAAATGGGTTCTGTCCGCCAAGGAACTCAGAAGAGAAGTTTGCATCATCTGTAGCAGCCTCTGCCATACCACTCTTTGTATTTGTGAAGTCTGAATAATCCTTAGAAATCTTTAACAGGTTGTCTTTGTCTGCAGTCATAGCAAGGATAATGTCTTTTGCATGCTCTGGATTATCAGTACCTGTTGCTGCATGAATGTAAGAACCGCCCCAATTGTATTCCTGCGGAGGATTTGTAACTGCCCATGAGCCTGCATCGCCATCCCAGTTTGGACTTAATGTAAAGTCGATTCCCCATGCCGGAAACAGGAATGCAAATACTTTTGACTGGGAGCCCATAGCTTTGTTCCAGTCATCGTTCCACTGTCCTTTTACAGTAGGGTTAAGGAAACCTGCATCCAGCCACTCTTTTGAATCATTTACCCAATCCATAATCTTCTGGTCAACTGTAATGGTTGTCTCACCAGGCTGTACCCAGGACTGTGCGATGCTGTTTCCATATAAACGGAAGGTGTCTGCATAAGAAGAAAATGTGTAGTAACCTTTCTCCTTCAGTTGAGCAGCAGTCTCTTTCATTGTATCCCAGTCTTTTACTTTCTCGCCTACTTCTGCCGGATCATCTGTTCCAAAAACTTCTTTTGCAATATCACGACGGTATACCAGGGTTCCTGGGCAGCACTGCCATGTAGAACCTCTCTGTACTCCGTCAGAGTCAGAAGCAGTTGTTCTTGTGAAATCGTACTGATCTGCAAGATCTGTATCCGGGTCAATTCCAAGATCTGTAAGCGGCATTGCTACATCTGCATCTTTGTCTGTATATTTGAAAACATAATCGGTCTCAGTTAAGAAAATATCTACTTTATCATCATCAGATGCATCAGCCTGATTCAGAAGCGCCTCATCAAGCTTCTGCTGGTAAACACCATCCTGGTTTGGGTTGATGATCCAATGGATCTCAGTTCCGTCTTTTAAGGTTGTAACAGTTCCATCGCTGGAAGTGGACTCAACTTCTGGATAAATAGCCTCCAGACGTGTACGGAACTCATCGTTCCAGGAATAGATGTTAATAACCTTTCCCTCTTCTCCTTCTGCATGTGCTACGGTTGCTGTTGCAGCCATACCGGTAACTGCCATAACAGCTGTAAGTAACATAGATACTGCTCTCTTCTTCATATAAAAGATCCTCCTTTTTTGAGCATTTTCTTAATGCTGTATCTCTTTGGTGCAATAAATATACCATTTTTATTTTTGACATTATATTATTTCTCTTAACAAAATATCAGATTCATGTCATAATATAAAAAATGACACATTTTTGTTTTGGAGGGGATTACATGGCAATATCAAAAGACTGGTACAACACAGAATTTGAAGAAAACGAAACTGAATCCAAGCACAGGCCGCCTTCTGTTGAATATTCCTTTTATACGGCAGTAAAAACCGGAGATATGGAAACTGTCATACAGAACTGTAATGCAGATTCTTTTACGAATCTGGAGGGAACCGGAGTCCTTTCCAGAAACCCTGTCACGAATCTGAAATACCACTTTGTGGTTACAGCTGCGATGCTTACCAGATATTGCATTGACGGAGGGATGGAGGCAGAGCAGGCCTACCGGCTTAGTGACTTTTACATTTTAAAAATGGATTCCTGCACTTCCCTGCGACAGATTGCAGACCTTCACCACACTATGGCAAAGGATTTTACCGGAAAAATGATCCTGCAAAAAAAATTATCCGTACTTTCCAAGCCAGTTATGCAGTGCATTGATTACATCTATGCTCATATAAAGGACCGTATCACCATAGAAGACCTTGCCTGCCACACCGGTCTTTCCCAGAATTATCTATCCAGGGTATTCAAACAAAATCTTGGAATTTCCATCAGTGACTACATAAGGGAGAAAAAAATAGAAAAAGCCACACATCTTCTTCGCTACTCGGACAAAGCAGTAGTTGACATCGCCAATTACCTATCCTTCTCTTCCCAGAGTCACTTTATTCAGGTATTCGAAAATTTCACTGGTCTGACTCCAAAAAAATACAGGGATAGGTATTATAAATCCATGTGGTAAGCTGACCTAGAGCGTGTTTGAAAAAAGCTTTCTGCATGATGTGCGTTACAATTTGTGGAAGATTTTGTCCGGATGAAGGCGCCGTAGCGGGCTACGGCAACTGAATTCGGGCAAAATATACCGCAAAGTGGGGCGTGCAGATTGCGGGAATGATTTTTCAAACAGGCTCTAGCACGTAAGGCTCCTGCAATGCATAATTCTCCGCCTTACATAAAAAGACCGGATATTCAGGAATAACCTTTATTTATGCATTGTTATTCCTGAATATCTGGTCATTTTTCTAATTCTTTATCCAGATTAGTTCAAAATAATATTAATTTCATGTACTTTTTCCAAAGTCAGTTTTTCTATTTCAGAGCGCTTCAGGCGAGCCTGCCTGCCGCCTTCTGCCGACAGCAAAGTACCATCACAAAAGGCTTCTTTTATCTGCACTTTATTCCATTCTTTTTTCTCCCTGTTAAAAATATGAATGGAAAATTTCCTTCCGGCAAATTCTATTTTCAAGGAAGCTTTTCCTTCCTGATCGTACTGCTCAGGCATAAGTGCAGGTGCTATCACCATATCGCCCAGCTGGCCTTTTACTCCAAAAACTTCTGTTATCATGGTCAGCATATACCAGCTTGCAGCTCCGGTCAGATATGCGTATAAGCCTCTTCCCTGATTATCGAAATATTCCGGGATTCCCGGGTACATTTTGCTGCGTTCAAAATCCATTGCAGTATCAAGCAGAGTCTGAAGAACTTTGTATCCTTCTTTGGCGTGACCGGTTTTGTACAATGCATTGGCATACATAACTGCCATATGGGAAAAGACGGCACCATTTTCCTTTTCTCCATATGCAAATCCAAACATTCTTCCCAGGTCAAATTTTTCCTCTTTGAAATCTGTATTCAGGCGGTAGCCGCCGGCTTTCCTGTCATACAGATATGCATCTGCACTCCTGCAGATTGCCTGTATCTGTTCCTCTGTAGCGGTACCACTCATGACAGCAAATACCTGTCCGGTAAGCATCATTCGGGTGTTACACTCTGCACCAGCTTTATTGTCGGTTTCATCTGAAACCGCGCTATATTCTACTTTTCTTCCATGATTATCATAATATCCATTAAACCAGCCTTTATCCCCATCCTGGATCCATTCATTTTTCCGAATATTTTCCACGAGCCAGTCTGCTTTTTCTTCCAGATTGCTGCATACCATTTTCAGAGAAAGCACTACTTTATTTCCACTGAGATTATGGGCACTCAAATCAGTATATTGCTTCAAAACCTTCTGTTTTTTCTCAGGGTTTTCATATAACTGTTTTCCACAGGCAAACAGACATTCCATTTCTTCTGCAAGCTCAATCCTGTTAATTCCCTGAACACTCTCTATTTCTCTAAGCACATAAGCGATATCCTTCAAATTTCCGGCATAAGCACAGGTAAAGGCCACACTCTCACCTTTTTCCCAGGCCATGTCTAAGGCATCATTCCAGTCTGCTCCATGCAGACACATTTCATTATGATCTCCCACATCAAAAAATGCGCACAGATTTTGAAGAAGAATATGTTCCAGAACAGTTCCATGATATATTTCATTAGCATCTGTTTTCTGTAAATTACCATAACTGCTGTTCCATTCTTCATCATGAGCTGTTCCGCGTTTTGACTGAAGATCCTTAAAATATGGAATCTTCTCAAATAAAACATCAAGATCCCCGGTCTGATCCAAATAAAGCTTCGTAGTTACAAACGGCCAAAAGCTATGATCCATCCATACACGGGTAATATTATTCCTGTCTGCAATAAATTCTCCCTGACCACTTCCTATAATTGTGGCATTTGTTCCATCAATACGAACACCTCCATAATTATCAATGATCATCTGTCTTACCTCAGATGGCTCCATGATCAACAAGGCAAGGCAATCCTGCCATAAATCGCGCCAGCCGCGTCCCCCTTTTCCATAATCATGATAGGGGAGAAAAGAACATCCATAAATTCTTCTGAGGATTGGCTGGAAACAGATCCATTTCAGATAATTATCCGCATCTTCGCTTCCAGTTTCAAACGCTACATTAACCTTCCGAATCCAGTGTTCTTTTACTTCTTCCAGCATATTCCGTACCTGGGAGCGGGTCCTGCAGCCAGAAGTCAACGACTCTATCCATTTAGAAGCTTTTGCCGGATCTATTGCCTTTTTATCTGTATTCTCCTTTCTTGGGAACTGCTGCTCACCGGCATCTGCAATCCCACATAGTAAAATATAACCAGCTGTTTCCCTTGGTTTCAGTGTTTTCCGGCTGAATCGGATGCCTCCAACAGCCTCTTTTCCCTGAAGTTCTGTTCCAGAGGGTTTTCCGGGCTTATTAATTCTTACTGCCTCTGGATTCAGAAAGGTTCCGCCTTCTCCTATAAACTCCTCCACCGTAGGATAAAATGACTCCGGCTTCTCTCCGTTTTCATCTGAACCGTATACAAAATATGTAGTATTATTTTTCTGATGTCCCCGCTCGTCAAAGGACAAAACCGGGGTTACTTCCACACCATAATCGGTGGTCCGAATTCGGTGGAGAAGGGAGGTAACATGGCGGTGATCTCGAAGATTATCTGCACTTCTTCCATATACTGGAATTGCACCTGTTGGCACAATTTCCACTTTTTTTTCGGAAATATTTGTGATTTCCACATATTCTACTTCCATGTCCCCAGAAATTGTAACAAAAGATGTTACTTCTGCCTGAAGACCATATTTTTGTGATTTTCGGGAAATCTTCTGCCACATAAAACCAGCTTCCAGTGTGCTTTCGTCCTGCTTATCTGTAAATTTCTGAAATTCCTGTTCTGCAGAATTTCCACAGACAGACCAACAGCCAAGAAGCTTCGGATCTGCTCCAGACAGAGCAGTATCACCTGCTTCTGTGTTTTTATATACCTGACACCAGAAATTTCTGGTATTTCGGTTATTATGCAGGTTTTCAATACTTACAGGCTCAAGAAGGAAATGATTCTGATCTGTTTTGCTGTCACCTCCCAGATTAGGGGTGATACTGGATTTCAGTCCTTTTTCTCCCGCCAGAGGCAGATACAGACCGCTATAATTTTCCGGATCATGTATAATAAAGCTTCCGTTTTTATCCTGAAATTCTATATGTTTCATCAATGTTTCTCGCTTTCTGCCTGCGTCCACCCACCAGGCCTACTAAATTTTTATGACAGATACAATTCAACCTCAGTTTCAGCAGTCAGCTTATCCTGTGGGATATAATTATCTTTTAACTCTTCACCGTTTACAGTAAGTTTCTTAAATCCACTCTCTGCATGTCCCGGATTTTGCACTTTAATGTGCAGGTGACAGCCGCGGAAATCTTTTTCGACTTCAAATCCATCCCATTCCTTCGGTATGGACGGTGCGATACGAAGACCATAGAAATCAGGACGCATTCCAAGAATACCTTCCACACATCCTACCATAACAGTAGACGCAGTTCCAGTAAGCCAGTGTACATGAGAACGGCCAAAATTCGGACTTGCTTTCCCCTCTGTAAACTGACCATAGCAATATGGCTCAAGTCTGCGGATCTCCGCCTTATCATTCTGTGCAGCCGGAGCATTTTCCATAAAGTAGCCAAATGCTCTTTCTCCATGTCCCATTAATGCTTCTGCCAGAATGATCCATCCCTGTGACTGAGAAAAAATCCCTGCATTTTCTTTTGTTCCTGCATTATAAATTACAGCCAGTGCACCGTCAAAAGCATGTGCGTGGTATGGGGGATCCATGAGAATAGCACCATACTCTGTATTCAGTCTTTCATAAACCTGCTCAAGTGCCAGTTCTGACTGCTCCTTTGTTGCAAGCCCACTGATCACAGCCCAGCTTTGGGGATTCAGCCACATATTTGCTTCCGGATCTGTACGCTGTCCGATTATTTCTCCTGCTTCTGTAAAACCGCGGATAAACCGGTCTTCATTCCAGCAAAGCTTTTCAATCAGTTCCCCAAGCTTTTCCTGGCTTTTTTCCAGATATGAGATATATTCTTCATCTTTTTCGTAAGCCGCAAACTCCTTCAAAATGGTCATTGCATAATAAAACTGCAAAGCTACAAAAGTAGATTCTCCATCTTTTCCAAGCCTCAGGCAGTCGTTCCAATCTGCATAAAGTCCCGCCGGCATTCCATGTTTTCCAAGATGTTCCATCGAGAACTGGATCGCACGTTTCAGATGCTCATATACTGTTCCTTCATCTTTATTGGCAAATGGGATTACCTCATCAATAAAATCTACATTTCCTGTCTCTGACACATACTTATATACAGTTGGAAAAAGCCATAGAGCATCGTCAGCACGATATGCCGGATGCCCTGTTTCCTGTACATAAGAAGCATCGTCCGGCGTATCCTCATGTCCTGGATTGTGGGTGAATTTAACAAGAGGCAGACCACCACCATTATCTACCTGGGCAGACAACATGAAACGGATCTTATCCGCTGCCATTTCAGGTGCCAGATGGATCACGCCCTGAATATCCTGCACAGTGTCGCGGTATCCATATCCATTGCGCAGACCGCAGTAAGTAAAGGATGCTGCTCTGGACCAGATAAAAGTCATAAAACAGTTGTAAGCGTTCCATGTGTTGATCATGGTATTAAATTCATTACTTGGAGTTTTTATCTGAAAATGTGAAAGCTGTCCATGCCAGTAACTGATCAGTTCTTCCAGTTCCCTTTCGCAAACCTGCTGGCAATTTTGGTCATAACGCGCAACAATCGCTTCTGCCTCGTCATTCTTTTTCATACCTACAAGAAAAGCCATCTCTTTCTTTTCTCCCGGGGCAAGCTTTAACACTGCTGTCAATGCACCACAGCTGTTTTCATTATAATTTCCCTCACAATTAAGCTTGCCGTCAATTACTCCTACCGGGTTTCCATAACCGTGATATCTCCCCAGAAATGCTTCTTTTTCACCGCACCAGGAATCCACTGGCACGCCGGCCAGACCCAGGAACCGATTTGTCACATCTTTGTTATCTACCTTTTCCCCTTCATCAAGACGATCCAGATTTGCATGGATCATCTGGCGTACACGGTTTCCTCTGAAAACAGTTTTGGTAATATACTGGGAATACTGCAGATTTACCTGATCCTGCTCATAGTTGCTGTTGTTGGTAAATTCCGCATATCCGGTTACATTAATTTCTCTTTCCTTATCAGAACAGTTCTCCACACAAAGGCTCCACACCTCATAAGACTGTCCCAGGGGTACATAATACCTAACCTCAGAATGAATACCGCTGTAATCTGCCATCATCCTGGTATAAGCAGTACCGTGGTGACATTCACTTTTATATTTTTCAAGATCCTTTCCTACAGGCTGCCATGACGCTGACCAAAAATCTTTCGTTTCATTGTCCCTCAGATAAATATATCTTCCCGGCTCGTCAAACTGATTAAAAACATAACGTAAAATTCTTCCGTTAGCCCCAGACTTTACAAAGCTGTATCCGCCTGCATTATTGGACACAATGGCACCATACTCAGGATCTCCCAGATAGTTTACCCAAGGCGCTGGTGTATCTGGTCTGGTAATCACATATTCTCGTTTCTTATCATCAAAATATCCATATTTCATCCCTGCACACTCCTCCTGGTCTTTATATTGACCCGATTTTCCCATATGATATCTCATATGATAAAAAACATATACCAAAACTCACTATAAAATATCAAAATTATGACATGAAAAAAAGCACCCACCTCGCGGTGAGTGCTCTTCATTTTCATCTATTAAGCTAACTTGATCGGGTTGATCTTCACTCCAGGACCCATTGTCGGAGCAATAACAACGCTCTTTAAATACTGTCCTTTCAGTGTGCTAGGTCTAGCCTTTACAATAGCTCCAATCAGCGTCTGGAAGTTGTCGCTTAACTGCTCCTCAGTAAAGGAAGCTTTACCGATCGGCACATGGATAATGTTTGATTTGTCAAGACGATACTCAATCTTACCAGCTTTGATATCATTGATAGCCTTTGTAACATCCATAGTTACAGTACCAGCCTTCGGGTTAGGCATTAAACCTTTCGGTCCAAGTACACGACCAAGACGTCCAACAACACCCATCATATCTGGAGTTGCAACAACAACGTCGAAGTCAAGCCATCCTTCATTCTGGATCTTCGGAATAAGGTCCTCAGCGCCTACGAAATCAGCACCTGCAGCCTTAGCTTCCTCAGCTTTTGCATCCTTAGCGAATACAAGAACGCGAACAGTTTTACCTGTACCGTGTGGCAGAACTACTGCACCACGGATCTGCTGATCTGCATGACGTCCATCGCAGCCTGTGCGGATATGAACTTCGATAGTCTCGTCAAATTTGGCAACAGCAGCTTTTTTAACTAAGCTGATAGCTTCATTAGTATCGTATAATGTTGCGCGGTCAACTGCCTTAGCAGCCTCCACGTATTTCTTTCCTCGTTTCATTTCTATAACCTCCTGTGGTATTTGCGGGGAAAAGCCCTCCCACTTACTATTTGTGATTAATCAACTACTTCAATTCCCATACTTCTTGCAGTACCAGCAATCATGCTTGCTGCTGCTTCGATGGATGCTGCATTTAAGTCTTTCATCTTAAGCTGAGCGATCTCCTCAACCTGAGCTTTTGTAACTTTAGCAACTTTTGTTTTGTTCGGTACGCCGGAACCGGATTTGATATTTGCAGCTTTCTTAAGAAGAACTGCAGCCGGCGGAGTTTTGGTTATGAAGCTGAAACTTCTATCTGCATAAACAGTGATTACTACAGGAATGATCATACCATCCTGATCTGCTGTTCTCGCATTGAACTCTTTTGTAAACTGAACGATATTTACACCGTGCTGTCCAAGAGCCGGACCTACAGGTGGTGCTGGAGTTGCTTTACCAGCGGGAATCTGTAATTTGATATATCCTGTTACTTTCTTTGCCATTTTCGGCACCTCCTATGTGGTATTGGCGGGGGTATGTCCCTCCCACGATATTGTGTTACCTTTGTCTGTTACATTTTCTGAACTTCTGCGAAACTGATTACAACCGGTGTTTCGCGTCCAAACATCTCTACATTGATCGTTACAAGCTGCTTCTGCGGATTGATGGCAGTCACAACACCTGTAGTCTCTTTCCAGGCTCCGCCTGTTACAACAACGGTATCGCCCTCGACGAAATCAACGCGGACAGTCTCATCTTTGATGCCCAGCGGCTTCATTTCTTCTTCTGTGAGCGGTACAGGCTTGGATCCCGGACCAACAAACCCAGTCACTCCACGGGTATTCCGGACAACATACCAGGTATCGTCGTTCATGACCATGTTGATAAGAACATAGCTTGGGAACATTTTTCTCTGGACCTGCTTGGAAACACCATTACGCATCTCCACAACGTCTTCCAGAGGAACCCGTACTTCCAGAATCTGATCCTCAAGATGTCGGTTTTCAATTGTCTTCTCAATGTTGGCCTTTACCTTGTTCTCATAACCGGAATAGGTATGGACAACGTACCATTTTGCTTCTGACATACAATCACCTTTGTCCTTATTTGATTAAAAGATTAATGCATTCCAGAATGCCTGCATCCATCACACTGATGATCACACCGAGAATTACGGTTATGACAATAACAACAACTGACTGTTTCATCAGTGTATCGCGGTCTGTCCAGACAATTTTGTTGAACTCTGCCTTCAGCCCCTGGAACCAGGATTTCTTCGGCTCCTTAGCCTTGGCGGTCTTGCCTGCAGATTTTTCTTTTTCTTGCATAGCCTAACCTCACAATCTAAAGTGACTATTTTGTTTCCTTGTGCATTGTGTGTCTCTGGCAGAACTTACAATATTTCTTGGTTTCCATTCTCTCAGGATGGTTCTTTTTCTCCTTGGTCATATTGTAGTTACGCTGCTTGCACTCTGTACATGCTAATGTAATCCTAACGCGCACAACTTCCACCTCCAGTGTTTTCATTTGCATGGTCTTAAATCAGCCTTTTCGGTGTATCCGCCACCGTTTTTCGGCATAAAAAAAAGACCTAACTTCCATGTCGCTTGTACAGTTTACCACACAGCGGACATATCCGTCAAGTCTTTTGCATATAATTCTTAAGGATTTTTTGACTAAAAATAAGCTCCAATCCATGCTGGATAGCAGCAAAAGGCAGTAGTGTCACAGAAGCTCTGTAAAGCCCTTGGGCGGCAAAGAAAAATCACTTTCCATGCACACTGAGAAAATATAATTCTCAAATTCCATTGTCCTGAAAAAGCCTGGTCTTTTCGGTGATTTTCCCAGAACAAAGCCCTGATCTTTTCGAATGATCTCGAAAGAATCAAGCGGAAGGCTCATCCCCCTGCCTGTCATTTTCATATAACTTTCCTTTAAGGTCCAAAGTGTAAAAAAAGCTTTGCCCGGGTCAGAAGCAGCTTCTATATATTCCCGCTCTGTCGAATGGAAATAATGCTCCGCAATTTCCAGAGGCGCATTGACATTCCGCTCAATGTCGCATCCCACTTCACCATCCGACACTACTCCTACCACATATTCTCCAGCATGGGAGATATTAAAATGGAAATGGTCCGCCAAAGGCTTCCCATTTTCGGAATATTTCAGGCTGCTTTCGGAAAGTCCGTTCCCATTCAGGATCTTTCGGATCATAATTCCTGCTCCCAGACTCCTTTTGCGGTCATCCGGCTGAAGATACCGGATGACCTTCTTTCTTCTCTCTGGTCCAACTTGTTCCAAAAGGCTTTCATTCTGCAAGGGATCCTCAAGAGTATTGATATTGATTCTATATAATTTTATCATTTCTTACTATAAAAGAACCGGATAGTAACCGTGGATTCCCTATGTCTACTCCAGACAGATTACTGTTCACTCTAATCACAGCAATACGCTTCGCCATGCACAGAAATCATGCATTCACATGATTTCGCGCCGCAATTCTCGGGTTTTCTGTGAACTTTGTTTACAAAAACACCTCGCGGAATGTTACCTGTGACCCGCAATACGTTTCGCCATGCACGAATTCAACCTTTATTTTTTCTCAATATTGATCTTCTGGTCAAATCCGGTAAGACTGAAAACATCGTACACTTCATCAGAAACATTTACAATCCGGAAGCCTTCCTTGCCTGCCATCTTCTTATAAGCGGCGATTACCAGACGAAGTCCGGCGGAAGAGATATATTCCAGGTTTGCAAAGTCAAATACCAGGCTGGTTGTACCAGGATCAAGTGCTGACAGCTCCTTTTCCAGCTGCGGTGCAGTCTGGGTGTCAAGCCATCCTGTGATCTCCATAGTTACCTTGCTGCCCTCTGTCTTACTTACAATTTCCATTACAATTTCCTCCTTTAAGTTGCGTAAATCAATCAAAGAATGCAAGTCTGTCAAGTGCCTCAATAGCGCTTTCCAGATATCTGTCATCTGTAACCGGCCATTTGTAATCCAGTCTGTAAAGAACCTGTGCTGTAAACCGGTTGCTGTAATCCAGGGTATAGATCTCATTTTCATTATGAGCCGTATACGCGATCAGTCCGGAAACAACATCCGAATCATCACTGTTCTTTGCAAATTCTTTTACTGCAGCCTCAAACTCTTCATCACTTACAATGTCAATGTCAAATCCATGGCTCCGCATTGCATAGATCAGATCCGCCATATAGATATGATGGCTGTTGCAGGCGTGGAATACGGTAAATCTCCGGTCTGTCTGCACCAGTTTCAACACTGCAAGTGCAGTAGAATCAATTGGTGAAAATTCTGTAACTTCGTGCATAGCCCCAATTGGGAATTTACCAACTGCCTCATATCCTCTCAGGCTTCGCAGGAATCCGTTTGTAATAAAGTTGATCTGGAATTCACCATCTGAATTTCGGCTCATCAGATTTCCTACACGGATAACCTTTCCGTCAAGCCCACTGGAAACAGCTTCCAGTACAGCTCTCTCTGCAAGGAATTTTGTGCGGATATATTCATTTGTGATGTTCTGTCCAATATACAGATCGTTTTCATTAAAGACTCTGGACATTGGCGGAACACCATCGGAACCTTCTCCGGCAACAGAAACAGTAGAAATCTGGATCAGTCTGCGTCCACTATTTTTACAGAATTCAATCAGATTTTCCACTCCGTGTACATTTATCTTCTCCAGTACATCACCAGCTGCAAAATGCTTTACGCAGGCTGCGCAGTTAATAATGGTGTTAAATTTGTAATCTGCAAATTTCTCCACCTGTTCTTTCGAGGTAATATCGCCGTCCACACAGATAATACGCTCTCCAAACAGTTCCTGGCATGGATTATCGAAGTAATACATCAACATATGCATCATTCGTTTCTCCATGGACTCATATTTTCCCTTACGTACCAGGCAGTAAACCTTGCCGTCATAATTATCCAGATAGGACTTCAGAACATGAATTCCCAGGAAGCCAGTTGCACCTGTGATCATGATATCACCAATTTCTTCCTTTGTCACCTGGTTTACGTTTTCTTCCACATTTCCGCTGATCACGCTCTGGATCCGGTTATAGTTATAGCTGGAGAATTCATTCTCGCTCTGCGGATTTTCAAATGCTTCACTGTTATCCACGATTGCAGAAAGCTCACGGATGGTCGGATATTTGAAAATGTCTGCATATACAATGGAAATATTCTTGGAAAGGCACATAACAGCAACTTTTGATGCAGTAAGTGAGGAGCCTCCAAGTTCGAAGAAGTTATCCTCAATTCCTACTTTTTCAATGCCAAGTGCTTTTTCAAATATCTCGCAAAGTTTAATCTGGACAGCGGTAACAGGCTCCACATAGGCTGTGCTTGCTGTGGTGGTTACTTCTGGTACCGGAAGCGCCTTTTTGTCGATCTTTCCGCCAGGAGTCACCGGCATTTTCTCAAGATGGACAAAGAAGGATGGCATCATGTAATCCGGAATCAGCGGGTTCAGGAACAGTTTCAGCTCATCTTCCGGAATGATTTCACCAGTATAATAAGCTGTGATATATTTGTTTCCGCCTTTTTCGATCACTATAACAGCAGCATTCTTCACCTTATCGTGCTTCAGAAGAGCTCCTTCGATCTCACCAAGTTCAATACGATATCCTCTTATCTTTACCTGGGAATCGATTCTTCCGATATATTCAATATTTCCGTCCCCCTTCATACGGACCATATCACCGGTTCTGTAAAGACGTTTGTCCTCGTCACATACGGAGAACGGATTTTCCACAAATACGGAAGCCGTCTTCTCAGGAAGATTGTGATATCCTCTTGCAATCTGACGTCCGGCATGGCAAAGCTCACCAGAAGCGCCTACCGGAAGCCGTTTCATATTTTCGTCCACAATGTAGCTGCGGATATTCCGCTGTGACTTACCGATCGGGATGTTGTCGTACTGTTTGTCAACCCAGAACTCTGTGGAGGAAACAGTATTCTCCGTTGGACCGTAGCCATTGATCATCTGGTAAGTTCTATCCCGGTAATATTTGAACTTCTCACCACCCAGGGTGACAAATTTCAGGCTCGGAGCATCGTCAAGAAGCTCTGCAACCAACTCGCCCATCTGAGTTGGGAAGGTAGCTGTGGTAATTTTTTCTTCTTTTATGAATTTTCCAACAGCAACCGCATCTTTTCGTATGCTCTCTGGCAAAATGTACAGTACTGCGCCTGCAGTAAGCGGAGCAAACAGGTCGATCACGGATGCATCGAAGCAGAAGCTTGCAAACTCTGCCACAATATCATCTGGTGTCAGTTTTCTTGTCATAAGGATATACTCGATCAGGTTCAGCAGGTTCCGCTGTTCAAGCATAACACCTTTTGGTTTTCCGGTGGAACCGGATGTGTAGATCATATAAGCCAGGTTCTCTGGTTTCGGAGCTGTGAGCTCTACAGAAAGTGCAAAGTCTTTGGATTCTGCTGCCACGTCATCCAGGCTGATCACATTCTGGTCGTAGAAGCCTACCAGACTGCGGTAACGGTCTATTACAAGCAGGTTTTCTGCCTCGGAATCCTTCAGCATGTACTCAATTCTGCTCTGCGGATATTCCGGATCCAATGGAACATACGCACCGCCGGCTTTCATAACACCGATATAAGCTACGGCATATTCCTTTGTTCTTCCGCACAGAATACCTGCAACCTTTTCCCTGCCAAAGCCATTTTCCGTAAGCTTCTGGGCAACATAATCTGACATATGATCCAGTTCTTTATAGGTAAGCTCGCCCATCCCATCTCTTACCGCCGGTCTGTCCGGATATTTAGCCACTGCTTCTTTAAACAGGTCTACAAAGGTCTTTCCGGCATGGGAAGGATCATCTTCCATTTTGGTCTCTTCCTCAAACATCAGTCTGATGTCTGACGGCTCGTATTCTCTCAGGATTCCATCTGCCGTTGTTTCCAGGTTATCTGCAAGGTATTTGATGGTTTCCTCGTTGTACATGTCGCCTCTGTACTCAATCTCAAAAACAAACTTATTTCTCTCAATTGAAATACTGATGGAAACAGGTGCCTTTGCCGCATTCAGCTGAACAGGTTCTTCCTGCGCATATTCCCCGCCGATATTATCAAAGGCGAAGTTGTCGCCCTGATAGATCACCATGGCATCTGCCTTGATGTTGAACTCATGGCTAATCTGGGAGAACGGATAAATATCGTTGTTCATGGAATTAATCAGCTGCTGCTGGACAGCATTCAGGCAATCCGCAGTGCTTCCTGAGAAATCACAGTAAACGGGAAGAGTCTTTACCAGCATACCCACGGTATCGGAAAGTCTGGAATCGTTTCTGCCGTGGTAAATAGTGGTAAATACCGCATCCTTCCTGAAATTGTATTTTCCAAGAGTAATACCAAAAGCAGAGATAAAGAATACATTCTCTGTAATTCCGTGCTTCTTACAGAATGCCTTCACGTCCTGTACGGAGAACTCACTGGTCTCACGATGATACATCTCTGCGGTTGGAGCTGCTCCGCTCTTGTCTGGATAGAAGTTGATGCTTCCGCCCGCATTTTCAAAAACGGATTTATAGTAGTTCTCTGCATTCTTATAAGCATCACTTGCCAGAGCATCCCTGTTATCAAGGGCCAGATCATAGGAAGTATACTCTTCCACTTCCAGCTTTTCTCCGCTGTAAGCCCTGTTAATGTCGTTCAGGATAATGCCCAGGGAGGTACCATCTGCAACAATATGATGAATGTCAAGGAACAGATAATTTCCATCACAGGTTCTGTGAATCTCAAAGCGGAAAAGCTGTTCATTAAACAGCATGTACGGACGAACCAGAGTTTCCCGGTTCATTCCATTTATAATCTGCGTCTTATAAGTGAAAGCATCATTACGTTTCTGAAGGACTTCTCCTTCGTCGCTCATAAAGAGACGGGTTTTCAGGTAAGGATGAGCTGCAACGGTGCTGTCAATTGCTTCTGCCAGCTTATCCAGGTCAACCTTTTTGTCAAGCTTCAGAAGATATGGAATGTTGTAAATGGTGGATCCCATATTGGCTGTACACTCGATGAAAATTCCCTCCTGAGTATTGGTGAGAGGATAATTTTCCTGGATTTCCCTCTTGGTTTCTTTTCCGGCAGTCTTCACAAAGCTCTCTAACATCTGAATGGTTGGGTGATCCTTGATGTCAGATGTTTTTATCACAATGTCAAAAGCTTTGGAAATAAGGATATTCAGCTTAATAGCAGTGATAGAGGTCAGTCCTGCCTCGTAAATATCTGTGGTAATGCCGAATTCGGTATAGCCAAGAACCTCAGCAATACAGTCAAACAGCTTCTGCTGAGTCTCATTCTCCGGTTTCACGATTTCTTCCACTTTTCGCTCTGGCAGTGGAAGGGCTTTTTTGTTTACCTTCTGATTCTGGTTCAGCGGAATCTTGTCGATCTGCATGGTAACTGCCGGAACCATGTATGGAGGCTTGGTTTCTTTGATGAAATCATTTAACTTATTTATGTCAACCTGACCGTCAGATACTACATAAGCTGCAATATATTTTCCGCCGCCATTTGGATCGTCAAAAGCCACTACGGTTGCATCCTTTATGCCTTCGTATCTTCTTATGACCTCCTCAACCTCGGAAAGCTCAATTCTAAAGCCTCTGACCTTAACCTGGGAGTCTTTTCTTCCAATGATCTGGATGTTTCCATCCGGAAGATATCTGGCAACATCACCGGAATGATACAGGACTTCATAACCTTCTGCATCGTCATAAATATTCTTCGTATAAACTTCCGAAGTTTTCTCCGGTTTATTCAGATAGCCTCTGGAAACCTGCCATCCGGAGATCATCAGTTCACCGCAGGCACCGTATGGAAGCAGATGACCAAACTTATCGGCTATATAAAGCTTGAAATTATCAAGCGCTTTTCCGATTGGAATATTTGAATAATATTTATCCACTTCAAATACAGTTGTAAAAATTGTGCACTCTGTAGGACCATACGCATTAAAGAATTTATAATCCTTCGGCGGTTCCATAGGAACAAGCTTCTCTCCACCTATGGAAAGATATTGCAGACTCTCGCAGCTCATTTCCATCGCAAACTGTCTTCCCACCTGTGTAGTCATAAAGGAATGGGTAACGCCATTCTCTTCAAAATAACGCTGAAGTGCAATAAAATCAAGACGGATTTCTTCCGGAATAATGTGAAGCTCTGCACCGTTTGCAATTGCACCGTAAATATCCATCATGGAAGCATCAAATCCAAAGGACGCATAAGCTGCTATTTTGGAGCTGTGATCTACCTGGTAATACTTTTTGTACCAGTGGCAGAATGCAGTGATATTTCCATATTCCAGCATACAGCCTTTCGGCACGCCGGTGGAGCCGGAAGTGTACAGTAAAATAAACAGATCATGAAGCTCTGGCTTCTTAAGTTCCACATCACGCTCTTCCAGCTGTGGGATCTCATCTGTAAATAAAACAGGTCCCTGATAGCCGTCTACCAGCGGCAGAAGCTCTCTGTCTGCGATCAAAAGCTTAGCAGCAGAATCCTCCAGCATGTACATCAGGCGGTCTTTCGGGTAAGTAGGGTCAAGAGGCTGGTATGCCGCACCGGCTTTGATCACGCCCATTGGTGCGATGGCCATGTATTCGCAGCGGGGGATCAGAATGGAGACTACATCCTCCCTGCCGATTCCCTGGGATGCAATATATTTTCCAAGTCTGTTGCTGAGCTCGTCCAGTTCTTTGTATGTATATTTCCGGTCTTTAAATACCACTGCGGTGTGGTCTGGAATGGTCTCTGCCAATTCAGCGAACATGTCAGAAATGGTTTTGCTTCTGTCAAATTCGTTTTCTGTATGATTGAATTCTGCGATCTTGTTTACCCCACTCTGAGAGATCACAGAGATTTCAGAAACATATTTTGTTTTCAGCATGGAGCTCATGGCAGCTTCATAGGAATCCAGGATTCCGTCAATAAAGGCCTGGCTATACATGTCGCTGCGGTATTCTGCTGTAAGCACATAAGTGTGGTTGTACTCTCTTACCTGGATCAGCAGAGGCATTTTGGCCATATCCAGGGAAAGGTCGTGGCCTCTGGCAATGGTGTCTCCAATTGGATAATCGTCGCTTAACTCTGCCTGGTACGCAAAGGTAAGATCCGAATTCAGCCCGTATTTTGCACAAATATCGGAAAATGGGAAAATATCGTTTGCCATGGAGGACAGCATCTGCTCGGAAAGCTCTGCCATATACGCCTGTACGGTGGTCTTCGGGTCGAATTTGCAATAAACAGGAAGGGTTTTTACCAGCATGCAGACTGTGTTTTCAAGCCTGGAATCGTTTCGTCCATTATAAATAGTAGAAAACAGACTGTCCTCTGCATTGGAGTATTTTGCCATAAGGATGCCGAACAGACCTGTAAATAAAATATTCGGGGTAACACCCAGCTTCTCGCAATAGGAAAGAATGGCCTCTTCTTTCAGGCCCATGGTCTTCTCCAGATAACCTTTTTCAGGAGCTTTTCCATTCAGGTCTGGCATAGGGAGGGATTCCGTTTCAATTCCTTCAAAAATACTGTCATAATATTTCTCAGCTTTTTTGTATTTGCCCTCTTTCATCTGCTGTTCTTCGTCAAGGGCCGCATCAAATCCGGTATAGGACTCTTTTTCCAGTTTTTCACCCATATAGGCCTTATTGATATCTTCAAAAATGATATCATAGGAGTTGCCGTCAGCAATAATATGGTGGAAATCAGTAAAGAGGTATTTCTTATCTTCTGTCATATAAATTGCCACACGAAGGAGACGTCCTTTTTCCAGCTTAAACGGACGTACAAGGCTTTCCTTCTGGCTGGCAAATTTCTCATTTGTGGTCTCGATTACTTCCGGCACAAATGTCTCATTTCCAGGGCGCTGTACCATCTCCCCATTATCGTCAAGATATACCTGTGTGAGCAGGTAGGAATGGGCGCTTACCATTCTGGCAATTGCATCGGATAATTTCCGGGTATCCACTGTTGGATCCAGTTCAAAAAGGAAGGGGATATTGTATACGGTACTCTCAGGATTTTTGCTGCATTCTGCAAAAATACCCTTCTGGGAACCAGTAAGAGGATAAACCTCTCTCTTTTCGTAGGTTCTGAGCTTCGGCGCCAGCATGACATATTTTTCCAGCTTCTCCACGGTATTGTTTTCGTGGATATCGCTTGTTTTTACGGTAACACCAAATTCCTCTGAGATCAGAACACAGAGCTTCATTGCACTGATGGAGGAAAGGCCGGCCTTATAAAAACTGGTGTCAATTCCGAAGAAGTCGTTTTCTACTACTTTTGCCACAATGTCAAAAATCTTCTTCTGCATTGGATTTTCCGGCTCTTTCAGGTTTCTGGGCTGCGCCACAGGCTTGGGCAATGCTTTTTTGTCAATTTTGCCATTCTGTGTTAAAGGCATTTTTTCCAGCTGGATGAAAACATCCGGAACCATGTAATGAGCCAGAGATTCTGACGCATAAGCGGTAAGCGCTTCAACATTGATCTGGCGGTCTGCCATAAAGTAGCAGCAAAGATATTTATTATCCACCGGTACTGTAATACTGGTGATGATTCCTTCGAAGCTGTTAACAACCTCCTCGATCTCACCAAGCTCGATTCTGAGACCGCGAAGCTTGATCTGATTGTCAATTCTTCCGAAAAATTCGATCTCGCCATCTGGAGTGATCTTTGCAAGATCGCCTGTTTTATAGGCTCTTTCTCCGTTGAGAGTGATGAAAACTTCTGCTGTTTTCTCCGGCAGATTGATGTAGCCACGACCTACTCCAAGACCTGCAATTACAAGCTCTCCGGTCTCTCCGTCCGGAAGGATCCTGTTCTCTTTGTCAACCACATAAACCTGAACATTGCCGTTTGGCTTTCCGATGGTAATGTTTTTGCTGTCGGTGATTACCTTCATGGTACAGCTGATGGTAGTCTCGGTTGGTCCATAGCCGTTCATAATATAAGCATCCGGGTTTACTGCGTGAATCTTGTCAAAAAGTGCAGGCGGGAATGCTTCTGCTCCTACGTCAAATACCTTGATCTGGGCAGCTGCTTCCTGAAGCTGGGGCAGATCGATCATATTGGAAAGATAGGTAGGAGTTGTGGTCATAATATCCACTTTATTTTTTACAATTAAATCTCCAAGCATAATGGGATTCAGGATCTCTTCATCGCTTGCGATCACTGCAGTCATTCCATTGGTGAGAGGGAGAAATTCCTCCAGTACCGAAACATCAAATGTCATGGCTGCCATGGAAAGGGAAACGCTTCCCCTGCTTACATAGCCATAGGTTTCCGCATTCTTTGGATTAGGATTTACAAAATTGGCAAGGTTGATATGCTCGATCATAACACCTTTTGGTTTTCCCGTGGAACCAGAGGTGTAAATACAGTAGCAAAGATCATGTTCCTTAATCTGGGTATCCGGGTTCCCGGCATTTGGGTTTTCCAGCAGTTCTTCAAGCAGAAGCACCGTACAGGAAAGCCTGGAAAACAGCTCCTGGCGCTCCTTCTGGATCTCCTTTGTGGTGATAATAAAGGGAACTCCTGCATCTTCAAAAATGAACTGTACACGGTCATCGGGATAATCCGGGGCTGCAACAGCAAATGCACCACCAGCCTTCAAAATACCCTGACGGACTGCGTAAAAGTCACAACAGCGCTCCAGTACCACACCTACGATTTTTTCACAGCCAACGCCTTTTTCAATAAGAGAATTTGCAATTCTGTTTGCCCTTTCGTTCAGCTGTGCGTAGGTAAAGCTTTCCTTGCTGGAAGCTACAGCACATTTGTCAGGATGAAGCCGCACCTGCTCTTCAAACAACTTTGTCACAGGCTGAAATTCAAAAACAAAATTGCTCTTTTCGTTAATGTCAGACATTTCCTGCACCTCCTAAAATGATATTATAGTATTATTCATATCAATTGCGCGGATATAATCCATTGATTTTGAAATCTTTTTCACCAGCTCAATTCCATGGATATCAAACTCCTCATGGTCATAGCTGTATTCCAGCGGATTAAAATTCACTCCGTTGTCTCTTATCCTTAACTGGCAAATGTCATCCTCCAGGGAAAGGTTGATGTCGATCCAGTTGGAAGTTTTTCCACCAAATTTAATGATATTCACAGTCATTTCTTCTGCACACACGGCAGCAAGATTGGCTCTGTTTCCGGATACACCGTTTTCCTTGCAGAACTCCAGGATTTTTCTGTTAACTGCGCCTGCTTCTTCCATGGTGCTCTTGATGGAAAAATCAAGATTGGTTCCGGGATTTTGATCGGGAACAATATAAAAAGTAGAATTTTTGTGTTTGATTTTTCGGAAAATCCAGGCTGCGATCAGAGTTATGATCTCTGTGGCAACGAATGCAGCACCAATTCCATTTGTACCGATTCCATCAATCTGTTTCCAGATAGAAATTCCTATAAATGTTGCAGGAAGAACTGCCACTGCATTTTCAAGGAAGGTAACAAAGCTTGCAATTGCAGTCTCTTCAATAGATTCATAATAGCTTACGGTAAATTTATTCCAGAGATAAGGCACTACACACAGAGCAAAAATACGCAGTGCATGAACCATCTCCCGTCCCAGCTCTCCGCCGCCTCCGAACATGATGGTGATCTGTTCTGTAAACAGCATGATCAGAACGAATATGACTGCCAGCACGATGTAGCTGTATTTCAGCATTTTTTTGCACAGGACACGGATTCCCACATAGTCTTTTTCTCCAAAAAGAATTCCTGCAACATTAGGAATTACACCAAGGATTCCGCCTGTAAGCATTTCCACGATCAGCAAAACATTGTCACAGACCGTAAATACTGCCATTCCGTCTTCCCCGATCTGATTCATAATGATGGTGTTCAGGCCAAGGGCTTTTACAAAATTGGTTGCCATGAAAACAAGCATGGGCACACCTGTAACCACCGCTTCCTTCACGATTCCGAAATCCTTTGCATTCAGCCGCACGAAACTGATATTCCTCTTATCTGAGCGAATATAGAAAAGGAAAACCACCATGGCAAAAAGGAAGCCAAGTACCGTTGATAAGGATGCACCTGTGACTCCAAGTGGTGTAAATCTAAGAAATATGTAATCCAGCACAAGATTTATCACGTTGGCTGCGATCAGATAAACAGACGCAAGCTCCGGATGGTTTTCCACCCCAAGGTAATTTACCATCATCAGACCAATTCCGATTACCGGTGCACCTAACATGCTGATGCGGATATAGTCTCTTGTATAAGTTGTCAAAACTCCGTCTCCAGATACCAGAAATCTGGCAATAGGTCCTGCGGCAGGAAATGCAATGAGTGAAAACAGCAATCCCACCACGAGTGTGACGATGAAAGTGGCTGAAAACAATCTCGAGGCCCCTTCTTTGTCACGTTTACCAAGCATATTTCCTGCGGCTATGGAACCTCCCACACCCAGGCAGTAACCAGTAAGCTGAACTATCGTTTCAACCGGAAGACTCATTGTGACTGCGGACATTGCTTCTACACCAATTAAATTACTTACAAAGATGGTGTCCACAATGTTTCCAAGCTGAAGTGCCAGCGACATCATAATACCTGGAACGATATACTTGTTTAATTTCGCATTCAGCAACCTGTTATTTCTGTTTTCCACCATTCCATCCCCTTTCGAAATTTTGGAGTATTTCTAAACAAAATCAGAATACTCCATATTTATATATAATTTAGCAAAAAATGAAATATTTTTCAATAAAGCAACGAAAATAACGTCAAATTAAACAAAAATAGCTTAAAAAAATACCGGTTTCCCGAAGATATCCCTTTAATGGAATTCTATGGAAACCGGTAGTATCCTTCCTGATATGTAATTATTAGCAGACTCCAGAACATGTTTAAAAAGGCTTTCTACAAGATGTACGTCACAATTTGCAGAGCCTGCAGATTGCAGGAAATAAATTTTCAGGCAAGCTCCAAAGCCCTGTGACAGGCTGCTTTATGCCCCTTTTCCACCTCCTGAAGTACAGGAGCTTCCTGCCTGCAGCGGTCTGTTGCGTAGGGACAGCGAGTGTGGAATTTACATCCTGACGGTGGATTGTAGGCACTTGGCACGTCACCTTCCAGAATGATACGCTGACGTTTCTTCTTCACATCCGGGAGCGGGATTGCGGAAAGAAGAGCTTTTGTATAGGGGTGCATCGGATTGGAATAAAGCTGGGCTTTTTCTGCAACCTCAACCACACTTCCAAGATACATAACTGCGATTCTGTCACTGATATGGCGGACTACGCTCAGGTCATGGGAGATAAACAGGTAGGTCAGATTTTTCTTCTGCTGCATATTTCTCATAAGATTCAGCACCTGCGCACGGACAGATACGTCCAGTGCGGAAACCGCCTCGTCACAGACAACAAATTCCGGATTCAGGATCAGTGCCCTTGCAATTCCGATTCGCTGCCTCTGACCGCCTGAAAACTCGTGAGGAAAACGATTCAGATACTGTTTATCCAGTCCAACCTCCTGAAGGATCTCTTCCACCATTTCCCTGCGTTCTTCCTTCGTCCCCACTTTATAAACCTCAAGAGGGGCACTGATCAGATCATAAACGGTCATTCTGGGATTCAGGGAGCTGTATGGATCCTGGAAAATAATCTGCAGCTTCCGGCGCATTTCCCACATTTTTTTCTTATCATAGGTAAGGATATCTTCCCCATTGTACATAACCTGGCCCTCTGTTGCCGGAATCAGGCGGAGAATAGTTCTTCCCAGAGTGGATTTTCCGCAGCCGGACTCTCCGACCAGGCCCAGTGTCTCACCCTTTCTCACAGAAAGACTTACATGGTCTACTGCTTTTACTACAGATGGATTACGGTTCAGAAGCCCTTTTTTTGCCGTAAAATATTTGGATAAATCCTTTGTTTCCAATAAGATTCCTGTGTTCTCACTCATTCTTTCTCACCCTCGTATCTGAAGCAGCTTACCAGAGAATTTCCAGCATGGTAAACGCCTGGTTTTTCTTTCATGCAGCGGTCTTTTCCGTAAGGACATCGGGGAGCAAATCTGCAGCCTGCAGGCATGGCGTCCGGTGCCGGAACGGTGCCCTCAATGGTATTCAGCAGCTCTACATCCTCATCAAGGCGGGGAATAGAGTTCAAAAGTCCCTGTGTGTAAGGATGCTTCGGTCTTTCAAAAATGTCCTCAATGCTGCCGTATTCTACTGCTTTTCCTGCATAAAGAACAAGCACATCGTCTGCGGTCTCTGCTACTACCCCCATATCATGGGTAATCAGCATAATGGCTGTTCCCATTTTTTCCCTGAGCTCACACATCAGCTCCAGGATCTGTGCCTGGATGGTTACGTCCAGGGCTGTGGTAGGCTCATCTGCAATAAGAAGTCTTGGCTCGCAGGATACTGCCATGGCGATCATCACTCGCTGGCGCATACCGCCAGAAAGCTGATGCGGATATTCCTTCATCCGCTTCTCCGGAGCAGCGATCCCAACTCTTTTCAGAACGTCCACAGCTCTTGTCCAGGCTTCTTTTTTACCGCAGTTCTGGTGGAGCATGATGGGTTCCATCAGCTGGGTTCCAATAGTCAGAGTCGGATTCAGGGCAGTCATTGGATCCTGAAAAATCATGGCAATATCATTTCCACGGATCCTGCACATCTCTTTCTCCGGAAGCCCTATCAGTTCTTTTCCATCCAGTTTGATGCTGCCGCCGGAAATCCGGGCGTTGCTTCCAAGAAGCTGAAGGATAGACATGGATGTGACACTTTTTCCGCATCCGGACTCTCCTACAATTCCGAGGATCCTGCCTTTTTCTACAGAAAAGCTTACACCGTCAACGGCTGTGTTAATGCCTTTTTTTGTCTGAAACTGTACCTGTAAATTCTCTACTGAAAGTAAAGATGCCATAGCTGTACTCCTTTTTCTCTTAATTAACTCACTGTGATTCTTTCACAGCTCCTGAAATCCGCCAGACATGAGAGTCTTTTCTCTCATATTTGGCGGGTTCCAGGATCAAAAGCTTTATCCGCTTTTGTCCTGTTTCCCATTTTTATTACTCTTTATCCCACTCCCAGGAAGACCAGTTCAGACAATTAAAGTCTGCAACGTTCAGGTTCTTCATGCTCTTGTTGTAAGCGGTAAGAAGGTTCTTTGTATATAAGTAACCCATAGCTGCTTTTTCTACAACCTTTTCCTGATACTCATCGAAGTATGGTTTTCTTGCTTCAAAAGTAAGCTCTGCGTTTCCTTTGTCGATCAGGTCAGAAAGCTCTGTATCCTGAAGCTGGCAGAAGTTGCAGGAGCTTTCCGGATAAATCATTTCACGGCTCTCACTTGGGTCAAGAGTTCCGCCGGAACCAATGATTCCAAGATCATGCTCGCCGTCAAGCATACGGCTCATCAGAGTTGCAAAGTCCATCTGCTCAATTTCTACATTTACACCGACATTTGCAAAATCCTGTACGATCAGGGCTGCACATCTCTCGGTAATGCTGCTTCCAGAGGAGATGAAGAATTTCAGTGTCTGTCCAGCCGGGAAGCCTGCTTCTGCAAGCATCTCTTTTGCTTTTTCAGGATCGTACTGAACCTGAACTTTGTCATTGTAGTATGGGCTTACCGGTGCGATCGGGGTCATGATCGGAGTTCCCTCTCCCATAAGAAGACCATTTACCAGTACGTCACGGTTGATTGCCATATTCAGTGCCTGGCGAACTTCCTGAGTAAGATATTCCTTCTGAGTATTGAAGATCAGAGTGGTATAGGAAGTGGTAGGAACAGACTCTGTTACCAGGTTATCCTGGGACTTGGCTGTTTCCCAGTCATCAGTCAGTACGGAACCGAATCCGATCAAATCAAGCTCGCCGTTCATAAGACCGGAAAGAACGTTTGCGGACGGTACTACACGGATGATCAGACGGTCAATATTTGGAGTTCCAAGATAGTAGTTTTCATTCTTTGTGAATTCCATACGCTCACCATTGATCTCACTGTCATAGATGAATGGGCCGGAACCTACCGGATTTGCCCAAAGGTCAGGAGCATTGATCTCTTCTGCTGTTTTTCCTTCAAATATATGTTTCGGGATGATGAAAACAGTGTCGATATCCTGCAGGAATGTATCAGGATACATAGCCTCTTTTAATTTGAAGGTTACTTCATAATCGCTGTCTGCAGTTACTTCGATAGAATCCTCGGAAAGCTCTGCTCCGGAATCATCCACACCGGCAATGTACTCCAGGTGATAACGGCTCTTTGCCTCTACAGACGGATCAGAATACATCTGGTAGCTGAATACAACGTCCTCTGCTGTAACCGGCTCACCATCAGACCATACTGCGTCTTCATGAAGCTTAAAGGTAACTGCGTCACTGGCATCGTTTACAGTCCAGGACTCAGCAAGGCGTCCCTCAATGGAACCGTCTGCGTTTGTCTGTGTCAGGCGGTCATAAATCTGGTCACAGATAAAACGGGTGTAGTTGCTTGTGGTGTTCAGCGGCATCATGGTATCCCATGCCTGGTCCATAGCAGCTGTTACTACTTTTTCCTCTGCCTCAGCAGCAGCCGGAACAGCATAACCTGCTACCATGCTTCCTGCAAGCAGGAGCGCTGCAGCCTTTTTCATGTTGAATTTCATAGGTCTCCTCCTTTTTCTTTTGTCAGGGATGTTTTTTCTCTGACAGGTTTTGTGAAGCAAATCAGTCCGGGAAACTCCCGGAACCAATCTTATGTCAACGGACTGTCCGGTCTTGCATCAAGACCTTCATGATCCTGAGACATTACAGTTTGATTTTCGGATCCAGCGCATCGCGGATGCCGTCGCCCAGAAAATTAATACTTAACACCGTGATCAGAAGTGCAAGTCCCGGCGGAAGCCAGATCCACAGCTTCTGGGAAAGCACAGTAATGGACTGCGCATCGTAGAGCATATTTCCCCAGCTTGCTCCCGGCGGCTGTACACCCATGCCAAGGAAGCTTAACGATGATTCAGAAAGGATGGCACTCGCCATCTGGAATGTGATTGCGATCAGGATCGGGGCAAAAGAGTTTGGAAGAACATACTTTGTCACGATCTTGAAATTGGAGGTACCAATTGCCCTTGCAGATTCTACATATTCTTTCTCGGATACGGAAAGTACATTTGCATAGATCAGTCTGGCAAACTGTGTCCAGCCGAGCACACCAATGACACAGGTTACAGACCAGACAGACGGTCCAAGAACTGCAACCAGTACCAGGATCAGCACAATTGATGGAAAAGACATAAAAATATCTGCAATTCGCATAATAACTGCTTCCGCCTTTCCTCTGGCATAACCAGCAACCAGGCCAAGAGGAACTCCGATTGCGCAGCTGATCAGTGTGGAAACAAAACCAACCAGCAGAGAGGTTCTTCCGCCATACATCAGACGGGCAAAAACATCACGCCCGATAGCATCAGTTCCAAGGATGTGCGCTCCTCCCGGAGCTGCAGAAAAGGCAGTGTAATCTGAAGTATAAGGATCCAGTTTCAGGATCATGGGAAGAAAAACCACCATCAGGATTTCCACGATCAGGACCACCAGACCTGCCATAGCCATTTTGTGTTCTTTCAGTTTATCAAGTACCTCGGAAAGATAGCTTACATTTTCGTTTTTCTGTTTTTTCATTTCTGTCTTCTATCCTCCCTTATTTATAGCTGATTCTCGGATCCAGAATTCCGTATGCAACATCAGTGAGAATATTCGCAATAAGAACCGCTGCCGCGATCATAACCGTGATTCCCATAATAACCGGGTAGTCTCGTCCGTTGATCGCTGTTACCATAAGAGAACCAATTCCCGGCCATCCGAAAACCTGCTCGGTTACAACTGCGCCGCCTACAATAGAAGGAATGGACATTCCCACAACTGTAACGACCGGTGTAAGGGCATTTTTCAAGGCGTGCTTCATGATCACTTTCCATTTGGTAAGACCTTTGGACTTGGCGGTACGAATGTAGTCGTCCTGCATAACTTCCAGCATACTGCTTCGCATGTGCCTTACCCATCCTCCGATCTGCTGAAAGGAAAGGACCAGACAAGGCAGGATCATGTGCTTCATCAGATCTCCAAATGTATGAGCTCCGCTTGAGCTGTACATTCCTCCTGATGGCAGAATGTTAAACACAATGGCGAACAGATAGATAAATACCAGTCCTACAAAGAAGTTCGGAGTCGCCATCATCAGCATAGACAGACCGCCGGAAAAGTAATCTCTTCCTGAATTCGGCCTGGAGGCAGCAAAGATTCCAAGAGGAATGGATACGATCAATGACAGTACAATGGAGCTTGCCGCCAGAATCGCAGTAGCCGGAAGACGCTCCAGTATCATCGCTGCCACCGGTCTCTGGGTGCTGTAGGAAAATCCCAGATTTCCCGTAAGCAATTGTTTCAGCCAGGTAAAATACTGAATGATCACCGGCTGATCCAGTCCAAGTGCCACTCTCTTACGTTCCAGCTCTGCCGGAGTAATTCCCGGATCTGCCAGAAGTGCATCCAGCGGTGAACCAGGCGCCATATTCAGAATAAAATAGGCCAATATGGTAATTCCGAAAAAAGTGGGAATGGCGATCAGTATTCTTTTTAATATGTATTTCCACTTCATAGTGTTTTCCCTTCATCTCCTTTTCCTAGAACCTGTTTAAAAAAGTATTTCCGCAAGCTCCCGCAAATTGTGGCGCACATCTTGCAGAAAGCCTTTTTCAACCACGCTCTACCATAATCCGGATAATCTCTTTATCCGTTTCGCACATACCTTCCTTCGCCAGCTGTCCCACGTTCCGGATGGTATTTTCCACACCGTGGGTAACGATTCCATCACCTCCGTAGAACTGCTGTCCCTGTATGTACATTTCATAGCCCATGATTCCGGCATCGACTGCTGCTGAAATCTTGGCTGCGCAGGAGGCTTTCGCTCCGTCACAGATGATTCCGGAAACAATTGCCAGGGAATTCACGATTGTATGTGCAATTACTTCATAATCGCCGCCGTAGAGATAAGCAATTCCCGCACCGCTTCCGCAGCCTGCACTTACTGCACCGCAATAGGCAGAAAGAGTTCCGATTCCAGTCTTCAGATGAATGGTTACAAGATTGGAAAGCACCAGAGCGCGAAGCATTTTGTCATGGGAAACCTGCAGCTCTCTGGCAAATTCAATGACCGGAATGCTGGCAGTCATACCCTGGTTGCCGCTTCCGGAGTTAATCACCACAGGAAGCTCGCAGCCATTCATTCGGGCATCGGAACCGGCTGCTGCCTTGGCTCTGGCACGGATCTTAATATTGTCGCCGTAGGTGTGAAGAAGGACTTTTCCGATGTTCGCTCCATAGTTTCCGCGAAGTCCCTCCTCAGAAATGGCTGTATTGTAACGGATCTGACGCTCCAGAACCTCCTTTACATCTTCTGTGTCAACAGTGTTGGCAAAGTCGATAATGTCTTCTATGTTTAATATGGAATGGTCGGTCTTTTTCTCTTCCTTACCTGAACAGACATCTTTCTGGAAAACAGGCTGGCCGTTTTTCTCAATAAGGATGATGTTGGTGTGAGTATCTACAATGCGAACACGGGCCGTTTCAGTACCTTGAGTTACGGTCAGATCGATTTCAAATACATGCCCGGTGGATGCCGGAGTGATCTTGGGTTTCACCTGATCCATGTAGGACTTGATTTCCTCCTTCTGACCGGGTGTTACTCTTGCAATTACTTCAAGGAGCGCTTCCGCATCGCCTGCGATCACACCCGCGCACAGAGCAGCTGCAATTCCCCTCATGCCGCCTGTATTGGGAACGATGACGCTTTTTACATTTTTAATAATATTTCCACTTACTTTAATATCCAGCTGTTCCGGCAGATTGCCCAAAGTTTTTCTCGCCACTGCTCCTGCATAGGCAATGGCAATGGGTTCGGTACATCCCATTGCAGGAATCAGCTCTTCCTCCAGGATTTTTACGTAAGCCTGGTATTTTTCATCACTTTTGTGCAATGTTTTCTCCTCGCTTTCGCCCAGCAATATGAATACTTTAGCACACTATCCTCTTAAAATCAATTAATTCCGGAAATTTGGCATTTAGGAAAATCCTGGATTATATTTGTGAATTTTGTTTTTGTTAATCACTTCACGAATATAATCCGGGTGCAGATTTTTTTATTTAAAATCAGATCACTGGATTCTTTTTAGAAATAGTCATATCCGCCATGAATGTCTACAACGCTTCCATTCATATAGCCATTTTTCAGGACTTCGTATGCCATGTCTGCCACTTCGGAGATCTCGCCAAAGCGGTGAAGCGCAATCTTACGGTTAATACGTTCATAACTTTCCGGGGTGCGGTTCTTATGCCAGCTGGTTTCAATGAATCCCGGGGCAATGGCATTGACCCGGATCTGTTTTGGTTCCAGTTCTTTTACCAGGGATTTGGTGAGGAAGTGGATGGCGGATTTGGTGACACCGTAAACCAGGGATGAGGAATAAGCCTGCTGTCCTGCGTAGGAGCCTGTAAAAAGAATGCTGCCGCCTTCGTTCATAATGGGGCGAAGTTCTTTCACCAGAAATACCGGGACAGACAGGTTGGTATTCACAATTTTGGTCCATTCGTCGAAGGTGTAGTCTTCATATTTCGCATAGGTGCTGATTCCTACATTGTTTACCAGCCAGTCTACATGGCTTGCTTCTTCTTTGATCCGGGATACAAATTTCATCATTTCATCATAGGATGACATATCAGCCTGGAGTAACCGGATTTTTTTCTGATTTTCCTCTGTTTGTGCATGAAGAAATTCCTCCGCCTGCTCTGTGTTATGTCCATAGCTCACATATAAAATATCGTCCGACGCAGAATTTTCCAGAATTTTCTCCGCAATCCCTCTTCCAATTCCAGATGTACCACCGGTGATTATGGTTACTTTGCTCATGGGGTGTCCTCTTTTCTGTATATTTTATTGCTATTTAATGTGTTGGTCGTTATTCCGGACGCGATTTCACAATGTATATTCACCGCCGCGCGTCGCAACGTTCCGGCAAGCTAATGAC